>CALCCB010000126.1 GCA_937899625.1 uncultured Bacteroidota bacterium | reverse complement strand
ATTTGAATATTGATTGGAGTGGTATAAATGATCTATTAGATTCGTATACGTCTGATGCTACTACAACTGCAACGATTCAAGCAGGCCTCGATTCGTTAATACCTCCCTCGCAAGGGACGGCCAGAATTTGGGCTACTCCAGTGCCAGGCAATGCATTCGAAAACTTGGCTGGTGTTACTGCTAACGGTAACATTACTGCAGATGGAAAATTTGATATTAGTCAATTTGATAATCCAGGAACGTACTCAATAAAGCCATCTAATTTTCCGGAATGTACTCCTGGTTGTTTATGGTATGCAATGTCAATTTACAAAAAAGCAAACTCCTCCTGTTGCAGAATATTGTCGTCTTCTTCATCATCCTCTTCTTCGCCATCCTCTTCGTCCTCCTCGTCATCTGAATTTTCGTTGGAATTTTGCACTCCATTAAACTCAGTATGTCTGATCTCACCACCAGTTGAACCTGTAGCCCTTCCAAAATAAACAACTACCAAAGACAAAATCAGCACCGCAATACCTACGATCTTTGCAAATCCTTTTTTCTTCCAGTTGCTCCACAATGCGAGTAATGCAGCTCCACCAAGTAAATAGGAAAGAATTGCGAACAATTCAGCAGTTTCTTCATGTTCATGGATGGTACGATGTGAAACTGCTCCAATCTCTTCGACGATTTCTTCAGCACCTTCACCCGAAGCAAAGCTTGGGATCGTAAAAATGGCACCGATAATGAAAAGGACATATCCAGATCTTTTAACGATCTCTGACTTCAACAAATACCCTCCTAGCAAGATCACTAAACCTGCTATGGGAAATAAGATCGGAATGTGATTGACCAATAAATGAAAATGTGCTTGATTCATATTTCTAATGTTTTAATTATTATTCTTCATCTTCACCGGTCATCAGCATCTCTGACATCAGACTATATGCTCCTGAAATTACAATTTTTTGTTGCCAGTTGATTCCAGAGTTTTGAAATTCAATTGCTGTGTAATTATTGTCAGTGGAAAGCACATTAACAGGCTCAGCTCTATAAATTGTTTTACCTTGATCCTTTTTAACCTTGATAAAAACCACATCCTTTCCATTCAACTCTACCACCCCCTCACTTGGTATACAATATTCATTTTTATCACCTGCCATGATCGATGCCTTAAAATAGGATCCCGGAGCAATCATTTCATTTTCCTTATCCAAATGACAATGCACTTTGACTGTTCTGTCCTTGGCAACCTCCTTTCCAATGAGAAAAACTATTGCTCCGACTTGCCCGTGATTATCGCTAAGATCGATCTTAACACTCTGTCCTTTTCGGATATATTTCAGATCTTTTTCGAATACAACCACTTCGGCATGGGAGTGCTTTAGATCAATGATCTCAAGGAGATGATCTTTCGGATCCGCATAAGCGCCAACCTGAACATCAACCTTTGTAACTACGCCATTGAACGGAGCAAGAACGGGAACCGTCTGTTGAATTTCACCTCCCTCGAGTTTCTTAAGGTTCAATCCTGCCATTTTTAATTTGACTTCTAATCCACTCTTTTGCGCTTTAGCTGATAAATAATTGGCTTTTGCTTGTTGATAAGACTTCCCACTTGCCGCATCATTATCAAATAAGTTCTTTTGTCGTTCGTATTCCGCTTTTTGATAATCAAAATTCCCGATGATCTCAAGGTAATCTTGCTGCAATTGAACCAAGGCGGGATCTTCAAGAGTAATTAACACTTGCCCCTTTTTCACTTCCATCCCATCCAAAACCTCAAGACTTTTAACAAAACCTCCGAATTGAGCCGTTATCACTGTTTTATTCTGTGGTGGGACTTCGATGGTTCCATTGGCATAAACGGTAACACCGATCTTTCTCATTTCAGCCAAACCTTCTTTCACATTTGCATTTTTGATCTGAAGGTCGTTGAGAACAACTTCATTTGAAACAATTTGCTTTTCTTCAGCAACCTGTTGATCTTCCGTTCCACAAGAAAACAAGAAGATCAATAAAAAGGAATATATAATAGGTTTCATATTACTAGTTTTTATTTGTTAACCAATTCAATTTATATCCAGAAATATTCATTTCAGAAATGGATTGGGCATGTTTAATTTTCGTTTCTACGACCATCTGCCTGATCTGCAACAATTCGATCATAGAGATTTCACCATTCTTATAGGAGAGTTGAGTTTTCAATTCAACTTCAGTCAATTGAGGAATCAATTTGGTCTCATATTGTTCGACTGTCATTGTGATCCCCTGGAATTTTTCAACTTCACTCTCGATGGCAGAATATAACATCGCCCGCTGATATTCCAGATTAAAGGAATTCTGTTCCATTTTCAGTTCAATCACCTCTTTTCCTCGTTTATAAGCACCAAAAAAGATCGGAATCTCCAGCGCTACTTGTCCGGATTGAAATCTGTCTCCCTGGAAAAATTCTTTATCAACTCCAAGAACAGAATGCATTCCAACCAGTGTCATATTTACATATCCAAATGATAGATCAGGCATTGCCCTTGCTCCAATAACTTCTTTCTCTTTAGAAAGCGTTTGCCTGTTCAATTCATAGTATTTCAATTGAGGATGCTCTGAAATTGAAGTAGTATCAAACGAATTCAACTTGATTCTTGCTATCAGCTCCTCATTCACTGTTACTGGTGTTTTAGAACCGATCAAAACCTGTAGATCATTTTCTTTGATTGTGATCTCTTTTTCCATCCTAATCAGATCATTCCGATACTGCATTCTTCTCGATTGAATCAACATAAGATCAACAGTAGAGATTTCGAGATTATCATTTTTTGATTTGGCAATCTTTTCTGTTACTCCAAGGATCGAATCCTGTTCATTCATCAATTTCAGTTGTGTCTTTAATAGAATGAGCTCCTCACAAACGGTAAGTAATTCCAATTGCAGATCTCGAATTTGCTGGTCTTGTGCGTTGTTCGCTAAATCAGCTCGAATGACACCCAATTGCCTTTCCTTAGTCATTACAGTGGGAAAGGGTAAGGTCTGAGAAATATTGATGTTATTGTCTTTATTGTAGAAACTATTCATTTGACCGTATTGAGCCCCAATCATTGTTTTAGGCAATCCCCCATTCATTTTTCCTGTTAACACTTCAATTTCAGGTTGTAATGCTCCTGATAAGATCCGACCATTATTCTCCTTCATTCTGGATACACATTGTTCAATGCTCAATGCCTCTTTGACCTGTGTTGATCCTATAAAAGGTGCAAATAGAAAAGGAAGAAGAATTAAAACTGCGCTTTTCATTTTTTTTATTTTACGTTCTGAAATAAGATAGAAGATGGGTAATACGAACAGTGTCAGAATAGTTGCTGTCACCAATCCCCCAATCACCACAGTTGCCAGTGGCTTTTGAACTTCTGCACCACTTCCATGAGAAATAGCCATAGGCAGGAAGCCCAAGGATGCAACAAGTGCTGTTAAAAGGACCGGTCTTAGTCTGACTCTGGTTCCCATGAGTACAATTCTTAATTTGTTTGTGTAGCCCTCTCTTTTCAAAGAATTGAATTCCGAGATCAACACAATTCCATTTAACACAGCGACACCAAAAAGAGCGATAAACCCAACTCCTGCTGATATCGAAAATGGCATGTCTCTCAACCACAAAGCGAGTATTCCACCAACTGCCGCAAGAGGAATTGCCGAAAAGATCAATACAGCCTGTTTCAACGATTGAAAGGTCAGGTAAAGCAGGAAAAAGATCATGAACAAAGCGGCTGGAACAGCAATTTTCAAACGCGCTGTTGCATTTTCAAGATTCTTGAAGGTTCCTCCATAGGTAGGATAATAACCTGGCTCAAATTGAATGTTCCTATCAATTGATGTCTGTAGTTCTTTTACAATACTCTGAACATCTCTACCTCTAACATTAAATCCGACAATTATTCTTCTTTGCGCATCATCTCTTTGAATTTGGTTTGGACCTTTTTCATATTGAACATTTGCCAATTGATCAAGAGGAACCTGAACACCGGTAGGGCTTGTCACCGTAATCGAACGAAGATCATCAATATTCGCTCTACTGGTTGGATCAAGCTTTACAACAAGATCAAAACGCTTTTCTCCTTCAAAGATCAACCCAGCCGACTGACCAGCAAAACTTATATTTAAAGAGCGATTAACATCTTCTATGTCAATTCCAAATCTGGAAAGTGCATCTCTATCGTAGGAAACGATCATTTGAGGGAGTCCAGTCATTTGTTCAACGTAAACGTCTTGAACTCCATTTATCTTAGAACATAGACCTCCAATCTTTCCGGCATACTCACTGAGTTTATCGAGGTCTTCTCCATACACCTTGACGACAACATCCTGCTTGGCGCCGGTCATTAATTCATTGAATCGCATTTGAATTGGTTGCTGAAAGCCAAAGCTCACTCCGGGTAGATTGTCTTCCAGCATCATTTGCATTTTCTCTGCCAGTTCTTCCTTGTTGCTCGCACTCGTCCATTCATCTTTATCCTTAAGGATGATCATTAGATCACAGGCTTCCATTGGCATAGGATCCGTCGGAATTTCAGCTGTTCCGATCTTTCCAACCACCTGTTCCACCTCGGGGAAATTCTTTAAAATAATTTCAGAGGCATTTTCAGTGGCTTCAACCGTAGCTGTCAAACTTGATCCGGTAAGCAATCTCATTTCCACGGCAAAATCCCCCTCATCCAACGAAGGAATAAATTCAGCACCAAGATTACTGAAGATCAAACTGCTTATGACCAATAACCCAACAATGCTAGCCACAACAGTTCGCTGTTTTTTGAGCAAGAAATTCAACGCCGGTGTATAGATGGATCGAATTGCTTTGATGATTTTATCACTGATCGTTTCTCTTACCACAATCTTTTTACTTAAGAATACAGATGAGATCATGGGAACATATGTCAAGGATAAGATCAAAGCTCCAAGAATGGCAAACATTACTGTCTGCGCCATCGGCTTGAACATTTTACCTTCTATTCCAATCAGCACCAGTAGTGGTAAATAAACCACCAAAATGATTATTTGACCAAATACTGCACTTTTACTGAATTTTGACGCAGATTGATACACCTGATCATCCAACTGCTTTTGATTCAGTCGATTATTACCATGGTGATAAATAAAATGTAGCGTCGATTCAACGATAATAACAGCTCCATCTACGATTAGACCAAAATCCAAAGCGCCGAGACTCATTAAATTCCCAGATACGCCAAAAATGTTCATCAATGAAATAGCGAAGAGCATGGCCAATGGAATGACTGAAGCAACGATCAATCCAGCTCTAAAATTTCCAAGCAACAGTACCAGAACGAAGATTACGATCAAAGCCCCTTCGATCAGATTTTTTGAAACTGTAGCGATTGCTTTATTCACCAGTTTAGTTCGATCCAGATAGACTTCCAGCTTTACTCCTTGTGGAAGTGTCTTTTCGATCTGCTCCATCCGGTTTTTGACATCCTCGATTACCTTTGACGAATTGGCTCCCTTTAACATCAGGACAATGCCGCCAACCGCTTCACCGTCTGTATTACTTGTCAAAGCACCGTACCTCACCGCTGAACCAATTCGAACAGATGCTACATCTCTTACTAGGATCGGTATTCCCTTTTCATTGATGGAAACGATCGTTTTCTGTATATCCTCAATAGACTTCATGATTCCTTCTGTGCGGATATAGGTCGTCGACGAAAAACGCTCAATATAAGCTCCTCCAGTGTTCTGGTTGTTTTTTTCCACCGCACTGAACACATCACTCACTGTTAATCCTAATCCTCTTAATTTGACTGGATCCAATGAGATCTCATATTGTTTTACATAACCTCCAAAACCGCTTACGTCAGCTACACCTTCAACACCTAACAACTGCCTTCGAATGATCCAATCCTGAATTGTTCGTAATTCTGTGGCGTTGAATTTCTTCTCGAAGCCTTTTTTGGCTTTCACGGTATATTGATATATTTCACCGAGGCCTGTACTAAGAGGAGCCATGGTCGGAGTTCCAAAACCGCTGGCAATCTGTTCCTTCGCTTCTGTCAGTCTTTCCTGCACTTGTTGACGTGCCCAGTAGATATCAATATCCTCCTTAAACACAACCGTACAAACGCTCAATCCAAAACGGCTGAAGGATCTGATCTCTTCAATTCCTGGAATGGTAGCCATCGTTTGCTCGATGGGGAAAGTAACGAAACGCTCGATGTCTTCCGCTCCGGACGATGGAGAGGTTGTAACGATCTGAATCTGGTTATTTGTGATGTCCGGAACTGCATCAATGGGAAGCTCGTTCAATGAAAATGATCCCCAAATGATCAGCCCAATTGTCAATACACCAACGATTAGTTTATTGGAGATTGACCAATGGATTATTTTATTTAACATGAAAATTACATTTAATGAAACGAAAGGATATAATTATCCACTAGAATTTCATTAAACGAGTTGCGGGGGATTCCAAACTGACCCAGAGTGGATCTTCGGACTTTTTAATTCATAGAAAAATGGTTGATGCTTTGATTCGCTACTAGAATATTCTTCTTGAACTATCGTTAGATCAACAACATGATTTGCAATCATGATCGTTTGGATCTGACCACTTTTAAAAGGCAAGTGTTTGTGTTCTTTTTTGTGATGATCATCCTTCTGATAATGATCGTTCAAAAAAGAAATGAAGTCTTTATAATTCTCGTGTCCTGATTGATGATTCATATAGTGATTCACGAGATCCACTACCTTAAAATATTCACTTCCCTGCATATTTGGAGCCAGCGAGAGTATCGCTATATAAATGGCTAATATCCAGGCAAAAACTTTCATTGATATCTTATGCCATAGTGTTAGGTGATCCAAAATTCATCGGGGGAATCTGGCTGTCATCTTCCTGAATAACACCGAAATGTTGCTCATATTTCTGAACATTTTCGATCAACGCTCTCATGAAACGTTTTGCATTTGTAGGTGTCATGATCACACGCGATCTCACTTTTCCTTTTGGCATTCCCGGCATGATCTGTACAAAGTCACAAACAAATTCAGCAGGAGAGTGCGTAATGATCGATAAATTGGAATACACGCCTAACGCAGTATCTTCCGTTAACTCTATGTTCATTTGGTTCTCCTGATTGTTATTCTCCATGATCTGTATATTTTGAGTGAAGTTACTATTTCTTTTCAAGATGAAAGTGACTTGGATAACAAAAAAGGGGAGCAAATGCTCCCCTTTTTTAAATATTCTGCTATAATTAATTCTCTAGCAATTCTTCGTAGGCTTCTTTTGAAGCAACCACTACTTTCTGGAAGTCACGAACACCAGTACCTGCAGGGATCAAGTGACCAACGATCACGTTTTCCTTCAGACCCATCAGGTGATCTTCTTTACCAGAAATTGCAGCCTCATTCAACACCTTCGTTGTTTCCTGGAAGGAAGCAGCTGAAATAAATGACTGTGTTTGAAGTGAAGCTCTGGTAATACCCTGAAGAAGTGGTGTAGACGTAGCCGGAACAGCGTCTCTCGCCTCTACTAGTTTCTTATCAGTTCTCTTCAATTGAGAGTTTTCGTCTCTTAGTCTTCTGGCTGTAATGATCTGACCTGGCTTCAACGATGTAGACTCTCCAGCGTCAACCACAACTTTCTTACCGAACACAGAATCGTTCTCTTCCATGATATCTGCTTTGTGAACAGACTGACCTTCAAGGAACTTAGTATCTCCAGCGTCAACGATCTCTGCTTTCAACATCATCTGGCGAACGATCACCTCGAAATGCTTATCATTGATCTTCACACCCTGAAGACGGTATACTTCCTGAATTTCATTTACGATGTACTCCTGAACTTTTGTAGGTCCTTCGATATTCAAAATATCATTTGGAGTAATCGCACCGTCTGACAATGGCTGTCCTGCACGGATGAAATCGTTTTCCTGAACAAGAATATGTTTTGATAGTGGAACCAAATACTTACGTACTTCACCAGTCTTAGAAGTGATCTGGATTTCACGGTTACCTCTCTTGATCTTACCAAATTCAGCAATACCATCGATTTCAGAAACAACTGCAGGATTCGAAGGGTTTCTCGCTTCAAATAATTCAGTTACACGTGGAAGACCTCCGGTGATATCCCCTGTCTTACCAGCAACACGCGGAATCTTTACAATAATATCACCTGCTTCAAGCTTATCTCCTTCACTAACAGAGATGTGAGCATCAACTGGTAGAGAGTATTCACGCAATACAGCCTTCGATTTTGGATCGATGATATGGATTGCAGGGTTCTTTTTCTTATCACGCGATTCGATGATCACTTTTTCAGTAAATCCAGTTTGTTCATCGACTTCTTCACGGAATGTTACACCTTCAAGAATACTATCGAATACAACCTTACCAGCTACTTCGGAAATGATTACCGCGTTATATGGATCCCACTTACAGATCACATCTCCTTTCTTCACCTTCGTGTTATTCACAATAACCAACTCCGATCCGTAAGGAATATTTGCGTTCATCACAACGATACCTGTTTTCTCATCAGTGATCTTCATTTCAGCTGAACGACCAACAACAACAACTTTCTTCGTACCATCAGCGTTTTTCTTTTCGATCGTACGTAATTCGTCGATCTCCAATTTACCGCTTGCTTTCGCCTTCATGTCGTTAACATCCGCAATATTCGAAGCGGTACCACCGACGTGGAATGTACGAAGTGTAAGCTGCGTACCTGGTTCTCCAATTGACTGAGCTGCAATAACTCCAACTGAATCTCCAAGCTGAGCAAGTCTGTGAGTTGCAAGGTTACGACCGTAACACTTCGAACAAACTCCTCTCCTCATCTCACAAGTAAGAACCGAACGGATCTCAACTTCTTCAATACCTGCTTTTTCAATGGTACTTGCAATTTCCTCAGAGATCAGATCTCCTGCTGAACATACCAACGATTCATTTTCAGGATGATATACATCATGAACAGACGTTCTTCCTAAAATTCTATCGTATAACGGTTCAACGATCTCATCATTCTTCTTCAATGCAGTAGCCACAATTCCTCTAAGTGTACCACAGTCATCA
>CALCCB010000125.1 GCA_937899625.1 uncultured Bacteroidota bacterium | reverse complement strand
TTTAATTGAAGATCTTCATCGGTCACACCACTACCTGAGGTAGGTTGCGCAAAAACTGCAAAACTACCGGCTAAAAAAGCAACTATGTATGTTATTTTATTGATCATAATACTCAATGATAGAATGGCAAATATACGTTTAAACCTCCGTTTTATTGCATCCTTATTTTAATAAAACCAATTTTTCAAGTTTTTCAGCTTTCTCACCGTCAGGAGTTTTTACCGAAAGGCGATAAACATAAACCCCTTTTGCCAGCTGATCACCGAAATCATCTTTTCCATCCCAAGGAATACCCGCACTGCGGAAACCTTCCGTGTGAACGTATTGATTTATCGTTTTTACCAACTTTCCTGAAACCGTCATGATCTGTAACTGAACTTCCATCTGATCACAAGCCTGATTGTGTTCAAAATAGAATTCAGTGTGCGTAGTAAACGGATTCGGATAATTCAATACATGCTCTAACGATATCTCAGTTTTTTCTTGAACCACAAAATCGATCGTCTTTTCGGATGAATTGTTATTAACATCCCACACCTTTAGTGTTAAGGTATGTGCCCCTGAGGATAAAGTTGGCAATTGATAACGAATTGAACCACTCTGATACGAATCTACGTCTGACTTATAATAATCATTCAACACGTACGGATTCGATGATTCTCCATCAATTAAAGCTGTAACATCATGACCAATACCATTCCCAACAGTGTTCACGCCATTTTCATCAAAAACGTTTGCCAAAAGAATTGGAGTCTCATCTGACAATCCTCCATCAACAAAAGATTCATCATTCAGAAATAATTCAATTGTAGGACCTTGATTATCATTCACTCCATTTGGATCGATCCCACCGATAAAGAATCGTATATCCGAACCTGAAGCATCGGTCTGATCATTGTCTCCATAGTACGAAATTTTACCCTGACCATAGGACAGATTGATATCCTTAGGAACAACAAAGCTAAACTCAAAATACCCGTTATTGATACTTGCTTGTCCTTTGTAAACTATATTACGTTGAATCTCAAACGGAATAACCGGTGAATCAGAGTCCTGACCTAACGTGTTCTGAACTTTGGGCTTATCAAAAACTGAAGGTGCAAGAATTCCATTGAATCCGTTCAATACCATCCCCGACTGATCCTCAACATGCCCTTTAATTGTCACCTTACTAAGTGCTCGGATAGTGTCCATTTCAATTGAAGGATCCAACCCATTAATGCTGTCCGTCATGATCTTCAATCTTGGCATTGCCAACTTCAGAGCTGGATCTCCAATTAGCGTAAAGCTTCTTTTATTGTCAGAAGATCCAGCGGCATTTTTTGTTAGCCTCATGATCTCACCAAAACTCAAAGGTTCGTTATTTGAATCAAGCGTGAATACCGTTTCAAAAAACCTTTTTCCCGTGATAGTATTAACCCCAAAGAAAACTGACCTGGTAGTTGTCATTAAAGCAATAGCACCACCGGTCGGATTCAAGGATGCCCACTCACCTGCTGATACACGAGCTGGATCGTCGTATTTGGTAAATTCACATGTTGCCGACACAAAAACATTTAATCGGTCAATATTATTCCAGGATTGAATTTGAGGTACAGTTACAATTCGCTCTTCTGCAAGTCCAACCTCTCCTCCATGTCCTACATAGTTAACAACGAGTGCTCCTCTTTCAATCCTATTCGTTATCCCATCATATACATCCGGGTATCTCTGACCTCCGGCTGTTGTTACCTGCATATAAGCGTCTGTATACAGTTTATCACAATTCATATCAGGATGATTGGCTTTCACATGCTCAAACTGAGGTTCTGTATCGTTTACGACAAAATATCCTGTTTCCTCATCATCAGCAATTTGAACATATTTTAACCTCCAGTCACCAAACGTATTTCCAACAGTCAAAGCATCGGTTGTACACGTAGAGGCATTTGGAAACAAAGCTGACCCATTTTTCATGTAGTGCTCGATCTTGTCGACTTGTTGTTTTGCAGTCAACAGGTCAGAGATCAACAAACGACCAACTCCAATGTCCTGCAGATCTGAAGGACTGATAGCATCATCATCTGAAAGCATCCCATAATAATCATCTGTTACCATGGCAGCAATATGATTCTCGGAATTCAGCAATTGAAAAGTTGGAATAAAATAATTGTTATTCGCTACCCTGTTTTTTGGATCATACGTACCATCACCAAAAAGCAATAAGTTTTTAATTCCGTTCGTTGGATCGAGCAATGAACGATCATAGAACATTTTAGCGATCATCTTGATCGCTGTAGGGTCCTGTATACCCGAACTGAACTCATTATAGACTTGATCAAGATTCACAACATTCACCGTTAACCCTTCTGAACGATGAAGATCTGCTAATCGCTCCGCCTGAGATATAAAATTCCTGTGCGAAACAATCAACAACTCAGCATTATCCAACCCATGTAAATTTTGATAACTCACATCCCCTACCTTTTCAGGAAGGAAATAACTAAATCCGTTGGAGACTGCGAATTCTCTTAATGAATCTATCTCCTGGACGAATGTATATACGCCAGACGAAAGTGATCCCTCAATAAGTTTGGGTATGTGCCTGTCAGTCACATCCCATACAAAACCGTTTGCTGGAAAGCTTGAAATCTCAAACTTCCCGACATTTCCTGCTCCGACAGATTGAAGGTCTCTGAAATTGAACTGTGAACTATAAAATTTCAACTTTCGACGTGCATTAAGTGCGATCCTATCGAGGTAAACCAAGACGTTTGGATTGTTCCTCGTAATATTCACTTTGAATGACAATGTCGAAGATGGCCCTGGAACATCGAATGATTTTACGTTTCGAACATAATCTGCCGAAACCGAAGGCAACAATGAACTATGGTATGACGTGCCGTTAACCGAATAACGCTGTTCAGTCCCTGCAGAGTTTGTAGCATTTGTGGCAATAGAAACACTAAAAGAAGCTGGGCTTGATAATTCAATATCGGGAACACTAAAGTTGAACGTCCTTTCAAGATCGGTATCAAACAATTCACCGTACCAGCGTTGACCTCCTCCGACAAGAGACACTTGGTCCAATTCATGCTTATCATAATAACTATAGCTGTCTATCAGATGAGTTTCAGTAAGACTGCTTTGCGGTATACTTGAAACAAGCAAAGATGGAGTTCCTGAATGAATATTAATAAAGTAGCAGGAAATATCACTATATATATGTCTGTCCTGATCCAATGAGGAGAGACCGTTTGCATAGAGTCGATCCGGCCCCCAACCATAGAATAGAAGGTAATCTCCATCGTCAAAAGTACCATCCCCACCGTCATACATAAAAATGGCATTTTGAGCGAGGTCATCTGTTCTTGAAACGTTATTGTTTTCTGGTAATCTACCATCTCCATTTCCAAATATATGAATGCTTGATGAAGAGAGTCCTTCAGTACTGATGCCACAAGACTCTAGAAAAGCTTTATCTATTTTATAAATACCATCTTCCCTAACACTTATTTTATACCAGATACCGCTACCATCATTCAGAACAGAAGTAGAAACAAAATCCTTTTGGTAATCATTTGTTACAGTGACCTGAAGATCAAATGTAAGTTTAGAAATTCTTCTAATCGTCTTCCCTTGTCGAATAAATGGCAAGACACTTACAACTGCAAAAGCATCATTTCCTCCTTTCGTTACTTTATATTCGCCTTCAAGAGTATCGGAAACTGAAATATTATTTGACTTGAGGTAATTTATCTCTTCTGTTAAGGCCGGCGCAGTTTGCACTTCTGAAAGGACCATTTTAAATTTATCATTAGACAATGGCACCGTGTTAAAATACTGTAGCACTCCATTATTCAAGCTCTGATCTTTTAAAACGGGAATTACTATTACTTTTCCATCACGCGTTATTTCAACTGGATTTTCCCAATGAATTTCAAAAGAGATCTTCTTTTGACTGTAACTAAAATTAGCCACCCAGATTATCAGAAAAAGAATAAAGCTTTTAAATCTCATTTGAAAAAGTATGTAAAATAAGGTTCGAGCGTAAAAATACACACGGTTTAAAAACGGAACAACGTTTTGATTATTTTGTTTGAAAACTAAAATTTGTAACCTTAAATTAATTTTTACGTTATCTTTGGTCAGTTTATATCGTTCCACAAAATAAGAAATGAAAGGACTTAGACGTTTATTATCAGTGTGTGTTCTAGTTTTTATTAGCCAACAGGGTATGGCACAGGACCCGAACTTCACGCAGTTTTACGCGAACCCACTATACCTGAATCCGGCTTTGGCTGGTTCATATGGATGTCCACGTTTTGCGCTGAATTACCGCAATGAGTGGCCAAGTCTTTCTGGGAACTATGTTACATACAGTGCATCTTACGATCAGTATTTCAAGCAGATCTCTGGAGGTTTTGGAGTTTTGGCTTTACATGATCAGCAAGGTCAGGGAACGATCAAGACGTCAATGCTTGGATTGTTTTACTCTTATCACTTGAATTTAGGGAGAAAATGGAAGTTGATGTTCGGAGCTCGTGCTTCATGGTTCCAGAAATCTCTTGACTGGGATAAATTAACGTTCGGCGATATGATCGACCCAAGAAGAGGGTTTATTTATTCTACAGGTGACGTTCCAAGAGGAGGATCAAGAGGATTCTTTGATGCTTCTACTGGTATTGTTGTTTTCAACAAGCATTTCTACGGTGGAGCAGCTTGGCATCACATGAACAGACCAAATGAATCAATGATCATTGGAGACTCTCCGCTACCATGGAGATTCACTGGTCATGTTGGAGCTGATATCGAAGTTGGAAAGCGATCTAAGTATTCAAGTGGCACGAACATTATGCCTAATGTTATTTTTCAATACCAGAATGGATTTACTGAATTGAACGTTGGTACATATTTGAAGTATGGATCATTCAACGTTGGGGTTTGGTATCGTAACAAAGATGCGTTCATTATGACCATCGGTATAAATACAGGGAAATTCAAACTGGGATACAGTTATGATGTTACAGTTTCTAAACTAAACAATGGCGTTTCGGGAGGTTCTCACGAAGTATCAATGGGAATCAACTTAAGTTGTAAAACCAGACCTGTTTCGTTTAAAACAATTTCGTGTCCGTCGTTCTAAGTTGATGAGATAAAAAGATAAAAAAAGGGGAGCAATGCTCCCCTTTTTTAATTCACAGAATATTTTTGTTTACCCTTGATGAACGTTTTCCATGCAAAGTTTGCTTTGTATTCTGAACGGTCTACTATTGGTTCATCAAAGATCACGAAGGTGGCATTCTTTCCTTTTTCAAGTGAGCCTAATTCATTTTCCTGGAAAGAAGCGAATGCAGCCCAGATCGTCATTCCCTTCAAGCATTCCTCGAGCGTTATAGATTGATTAACATAAAAACCTCCTGTTGGATAATTTTCCTGATTTTGTCTTCTTACGGCAGCATGAATAGTATTGAATGGATCAATGTATTCGATTGGGAAATCAGTACCTATTGCGAGCATTCCGTATTGATCCAGAAGTGTTCGATAAGCATAGGCACCTTTCATTCGGTTCACTCCAATTCTTGCTTCGGCCCAACGTTGATCTGAAACGGCA
The DNA here is from genome assembly GCA_937899625.1 of uncultured Bacteroidota bacterium. Taxonomy (GTDB): domain Bacteria; phylum Bacteroidota; class Bacteroidia; order Flavobacteriales_D; family Crocinitomicaceae; genus M0103. The sequence goes on along the minus strand of CALCCB010000125.1, from coordinate 30,027 downwards.
TGAGAAGGTTGAACTGAAGGGAAAACACCATACATGCTGAATAGGGAAAAATCCGATGGATCTACCACTTGAGCATGCTCGATCCTCCAGCGATGGTCTGGATTCTCCGTAAAGATCCGTTTATACATTTTTAGCATGATCTTGTTGGTTGAGTCTCCAATGGCATGAGTATTCATCTGATAGCCAAACTTCATAGCGATGGAAGCTACGCGATTCATGAATTCTACGCTGGTAGTCAATACTCCTCTATGCCCTGGAGCATCCTCGTAATCATGCTTAAGGAATGCCCCGCGCGATCCAAGAGCTCCGTCTCCCATCACTTTGAAACTTCGAATAAGAAGATTCTTGTATGTATATATTCCGTGTTTCTCAGCAAATGAAATGTTCTTTTCTGAAGGCATTAACATGGCGTAAACGTTAATTGAAAGACCATGTTGATCGATCAAATTCTTGAAAAGTTCAATGTCTTCAAAATCAATTCCTGCTTCATGTACTCCGGTGATCCCATATTGAAGTAATTCTTCTTGGATCTCAAGAATCGCTGAAATTTTTTCTTTTACGGGGTATTCAGGAACAAGATTTTGCACTGGTAGCATAGCATTATCAACCAGGAAACCCGTACACTTTCCATTTTTCAAATGAATAATTCCTCCTTCGATATTGGATTCAGAATTAATTCCTGCCATTTCAAGTAGTTTATCATTTGCGAGTAATGCATGACCATCAATTCGAATAAGACACACCGGAATATGAGGGAATAGTTTATTCAAGGATTCGTTCGTTGGGAATTCTGTTGTTCCCCATAAGGATTGGTCCCAACCTCTTCCTAAAATAAATTTGCGATGATGCTTACTTTGATATTTTTCGGTTCGGAACAATACTTCATCCATTGATTTAGCTCCTACGAGGTCAACAGAAAGTTTTTGATCAGCATAGGAGAGAATATGGCCGTGACAATCCGTTAATCCGGGATAAAGATCCTTACCTTGAGCATCAATGATCTCATCAGAGCTGTACTTATTCAAAATTTGTCGTTCGGGTCCAAGCTCAACGATTTTCCCATCTTTGATCGCAATGGCTTGAGCAAGGTCATTGGTCTCATTCATTGTGTGAATGTTTGCATTATGGATGATCAGATCAACTGATTTCCCTTTGTAGCAAGAAGACAAGATCAGTATACTAATTAGAATGAATAATGCTTTTTTCATAACAAAGATTTTCTCAAAGATAATCAGCCGTTCAAAACTGCGTTAATAGTACCTTCTCAAACAGGTAGAATTCCTATCTTTGCGCCACAAATTATTAAGCATGGAAATTCCAAAGACGTATGAGCCGCAAAAGGCAGAAGAGAAATGGTATGCTCACTGGATGAACAGAGGGTATTTTCATTCTGAACCTGATAAAAGAGAGGCATATACGGTCGTCATTCCACCACCAAACGTAACAGGCGTGCTGCACATGGGGCACATGCTGAACAATACGATACAGGATGTTTTGGTGAGAAGGGCGAGAATGCTTGGTAAGAATGCTTGTTGGGTGCCTGGAACGGATCACGCATCAATTGCTACTGAGGCGAAGGTTGTTCAGAAGCTAAGACAGGAAGGGATCAAAAAATCAGATCTTTCAAGGGATGAGTTTTTAAAACATGCTTTCGAGTGGAAAGAGAAGCATGGTGGGATCATTCTTGAGCAATTGAAAAAGCTTGGAGCATCGTGTGACTGGGAAAGAACCAACTTTACGATGGACCCGGAATATTCTGAATCCGTGATCAACGTATTTATTGATCTGTATAAAAAAGGCAAGATCTATCGTGGAGTTAGAATGGTGAACTGGGATCCTGAAGCTTTAACTGCATTATCTGACGAAGAAGTGCTTCATAAAGAAGTGAACTCAAAACTATTCTACGTTCGATACAAGGTTGCTGGAAGCGATGACCAATGGCTAACAATTGCCACAACCAGACCTGAGACCATTTTAGGAGACTCTGCGATCTGCATCAATCCAAATGACGATCGATTCAAACATCTTCATGGAAAACAGGCGATCGTTCCAATATCCAATAGAACTGTACCAATCATTCTGGATGAGTACGTTGATATGGAATTTGGAACAGGATGTCTGAAAGTTACTCCTGCTCACGATACAAACGATTACGAGCTCGGTAAGAAACACAATCTTGAGACGATTGACATCTTCAACGATAATGGGACATTAAATTCATTGGGCCTTCACTACGAAGGGAAAGATCGTTTTGAGGTGAGGAAACTGATCGAAAAGGAATTGTACGACAAAGGTTATCTGGTTAAGACAGAGGATCATATCAATAAAGTTGGTTTTTCTGAACGAACTAATGCGGTAATCGAGCCTAAGTTATCGTTACAATGGTTTGTAGATATGAAAGAAATATCTCAGCCTGCATTGGAAAATGTAATGAATGGAAACATCGCGTTTCACCCGGATAAATTCAAGAATACATACAAACACTGGATGGAAAACATCAAAGATTGGTGTATCTCAAGACAATTATGGTGGGGACATCGAATTCCAGCTTGGTACTATGGTTCAGATTCGAACGATTACGTGGTTTGTAAGACGATTGAAGAAGCCATTGAATTAGCCTCAGCAAAAGCAGGACGAGAAATTTCAGCTGTTGAATTGAAGCAAGATGAAGATGTACTTGACACCTGGTTTTCAAGCTGGTTATGGCCAATCTCGGTATTCAACGGACTTACAGATCCTGAAAATGAGGAGATCAAGTATTATTATCCGACAAATGACCTCGTTACTGCACCGGAGATCATGTTCTTCTGGGTGGCTAGAATGATCATTGCCGGATACGAATATATGGGAGAGCTTCCATTCAGAAATGTATATTATACTGGAATCGTAAGGGATAAATTGGGACGAAAAATGTCCAAATCCCTTGGGAATTCACCTGATCCGATCGAATTGATTGAAAAGTATGGGGCTGACGGTGTAAGAGTTGGTATTTTGATCTCGTCACCTGCTGGAAACGACCTTCCATTCGATAGTTCCCAATGTGAACAAGGGAGGAATTTTACCAATAAGGTATGGAACGCATATCGCTTGGTGAGTGCATGGGAGGTACGTGAGATGGGACAACCACGTTCGGCTCAAGTCGCTATTGAATGGTTTGATTCTAAATTCAATGCGGCACTGATAGAGATTAATGATCTATTTGATAAGTTCAGGATCTCTGAAGCTTTAATGGCCATCTATAAGTTGGTGTGGGATGACTTCTGTTCATGGTACCTTGAAATGGTAAAGCCAGGTTTTGAGCAGCCAATTGACGCGAAAACTCTGGAGGCAACAAAATCATTCTTTGAGAAGCTATTGAAAGTGATGCATCCGTTTACACCATTCGTAGCAGAAGAATTGTGGCACTTGATCAGAACAAGAGAGAAGGGTGATGATATCATTGTTTCTCAGTGGCCACTCGCTCAAACGGTGGACAAGAAAGTGCTGAATGATTTTGCTAAGGCGGAAGAGGTTATTACGAATATCAGAAATATCAGAAAGCAGCATTCAATTGCGAACAAAGTGAAGATCGACCTTTACGTGAAAAAGAACAGAGACCTGGATCAGACCTTTGATGCTGTTATCCTTAAAATGGGTAATCTTTCTCAGTTGGAATATGTAACCGACAATGTAGGCAATGCAAATACCTTCCTCGTAGATGGAAATGAGTACTTCATTCCTTTTGGAGATAGTATCGATATCGAGGCAGAACGTCAGAAATTACAACAAGAGTTGGATTATACGAAAGGGTTCCTTGTGAGTGTACAGAAGAAGCTTCAAAATGAAAAGTTTGTTGCTGGTGCTCCTGAGCAAGTGGTTGCATTAGAAAAGAAAAAGGAATCGGATGCTTTGGAAAAAATAGCGATCCTTGAGGATAAATTATCCGGATTAAGCTAAGAGTATATAAGACAAGTAAAAAAGAGCGGGAAACCGCTCTTTTTTATTTCAATATACTTTCAACTGTGCTTCTTGAAACGTAATGATATCCGCTTTTTGCTTTTTCAAAAACCTTTCTGGCCCAGTTTTTATTTTCTTTTGTTTCTGCCAGTGCTTTGTAGATTGGCATCAAATACTTTCGTCTTCCAATTTTAATAAGGAATTTTTCGATATCCGGTTTGATCTCTGAATAACCATTTTTAATTCCAAGAACATACCATTCCGTCATGATCTCAGTATTGCCGCACGCTCTGAAATTCAAATGATCATCCAAAACGCTCATTTTCTCTTTGCCGATCTCTTTTGGAAGATTGCGAATAAAGGTTTGCCATTCTTGGGTGATGTGTTTTTCACGAGTGATTTCCTTCACTACTCTCTTTTTACGCTTATAACCTTTGATCTTAACGTAAGTAACTTCTTTTTTGAAAATATCTTCACCGATTGCAAAACGATTGGCTAAAGCAGTCATATCATTGAATCGTGAAGAAGTGATCTGTACGCAATTCTTCGGCAAGCCCTCTTCATAGATCCATTCATCCGTGTTGAACGTCAAATTGTTAGGTTTCAGAAGTTTTTCATTCAGGTAATCTCTGAAATTTTCAGTAGTGATCGTATTGAATGCAAATTCTTTGAAATACGATTTCAAGAACAAATCAAACTTTACTCTACCAACAACTTCTTCAAGTGTTTTTAAGAAGAATGCTCCTTTAACGTAGGCGATCTGTGTCATTCCGTCATCAGGGTTTCTGTTGGTCAGGGCAAGTTTCAATTTAGTGTCTTCTGGATGTGTTCCACTTAAGATGTCATCCATTTCTACCTTTAACTCGTGGAATTCGATCAAAGCAAGCATATCTGCTACCTCCTTACCGTATAGCTGTTCCATGATCCTGTTTTCGAAATAGACAGTAAAGCCTTCATTCAGCCAGAAATCATTCCAGGTCTCATTCGTTACAAGATTACCTGACCAGGAATGGGCAAGTTCATGTGCAACTACCGATACAAGACTTCTGTCTCCAGCGAGAACAGTTGGGTTAACGAAAGTCAATCGTGGGTTCTCCATCCCTCCAAAAGGGAAAGAGTAAGGTAATACGATCAAATCGTACTGCTCCCAAAGGTAAGAGCCATAGAGCTTTTCAGCGGCTTTGATCATTTTTGGAAGATCAACAAACTCATTGGCGCAAGCCTGGATCATACCAGGTTCAGAATATACCCCGCAATTTGGTCCAAGCTTTTGGTAGGCAAGATCTCCAACAGCAAGAGCAATTAAGTAAGCCGGAATTGGCTGTTTCATTTCGAAGTGATATTTCCCTTCGGCATTTTTTGAAGTGGGATTTGATGCACTCATTACCGCCATGAGGTCGCTCGGCACCTTAACATCGGCAGAGTAGGTGATTCGGTTTGATGGAGAGTCTTGAATTGGAATCCAAGATCTTGTTAAAATGGCCTGACCTTGAGTGTACAAGTACGGGTGTGTTTTTCCATAGGTCAATTCAGGTGACAGCCAATCAAGCGCTTCCGTTCTTTCGGTCGTTTTATAGTAAATGTTTATATACTCAGTTTCAGGATCGATCTTCACTCTTAGTGGTTGGCCTATGATCGAATCCTTATCCCATGAACCGATCATGAAGTCAGTCTCTTTTTCGTTCTGTTTTCCGAGTGTGATCTTCTGGATTTCAAGCCATTTCATATCGAAAACAGCCGTGTCTGCGCCCAAGTTCTTCATCTGATGACGAGCGACTCCATATACTGTTTTGTTATCGAAGTTAACATCCAGTTCAAGATGAAGATGTGTTGTGTAAACTTCTTTTGTGTTTGAATAGGTATGGCGATCAATAGTAAGATCTTCGATTTCCGGGGAGTCCTTTTTTTCAGGAGTAGGCCTACCACAGCTACTGATCAGTAGGCTGATATAGATGAATCCGAAAAGTAATACTGATCTCATTTTTCCTGTAAGATTTCAAAAATAATATTATTTCCGATTCGTTAGATAATCGATAACATCTGCAGCCCCGTGAAGACCAAACAACGCTGGCATATATGAGATGGTACCGTAAAAGGATTTCTTGAACTGAAGGCCATTGGTCATCTTAAGAGAATCTCTGCGTTGAACTTCATCTGAATATACTGCACGAACTTTTTTAGTATCGATGTTTCTCTTTTTAAGTCTTTTCTTGACATGTGCTGCCAGCGTGCAATTGGTCACTTGGGGCATAGGTACCACCTTTACTTTGGAAGGATCCATTTTTCCACCTGCACCGAAATGAGAAACGATCTTTGTTCTGGACAATAGGCAAGCAACGATCCATTCTATTTTGACTGAAACTGAATCAATGCAATCCATCACAACATCTGGTTTATATTCTTTGATCAGTTCGTAAACCCGCTCCGGCAAAACAAATTCATCGATAACCGACAACTTGATCTCTGGATTAATATCGAGAATTCTTTCACCCAACACACTCGCTTTGCTTTTGCCGATGGTCTTATCGGTGGCAGTAAGTTGTCGATTTTTGTTTGTTGGATCAAAAACGTCTCCATCAATAATGGTTATTGTTCCCACACCAGATCGTGCAATGAATTCTGCAGCATAAGAACCAATACCTCCTAAGCCTACGATCAGTACGTGAGCAGATTTTAATTTTTCTATGCTGTCTGCTCCGATCAATAATTCTGTCCTTTCTAACCAATCTGCCATTTTCTAAAAACTTGTTTTGTATTCTTGAGGATCGATCCCTGCAATTCCTGCAAAGTTAATTCTTTGAGGTTCGCTGCACATTCGTAGATCTTTTCAATCTCGATTGACGAATCATCATTTTCTAAAAAGATCCTGTCAGTGGGAATGTTTTTAAATGCCTCCTGAAGAGATATATTAGATAACAGATCATGGCCAAAAGACAAATAAAATCCTTTGATTATAAGTTGATCACTGATTTTAGACTTATTGAACCCATGTATGATCAACGGATTTTGAATTTTAATCTGATCGCAGATCTTTATTAGTTCCTCATATGACCGAACACAGTGTATAATGCATGGTAGGTCGAATTTTATTGCCAATTGAAGTTGTGACCGGAAGGAAATCTCCTGAAGTTTGAGATCGGGACCTTTTAATTTATCCAACCCACATTCACCAATCGCTACACAATTTTCATGTGTCAAAAGTTTCTCCATGTCCGCTAAATGCACCATAGGTTCCGAATTCCAGGGGTGAATACCAGAAGAGAATGCACCAGAATCGGGTGCTGAAAGATCCGCATTCAGGATGGCAAGATCCGAGCTTTGCTTTTTGTGTGTGTGAATATTCACGTACATGCAACGAAATTAAGTGAACCTGCCGATATTTAAATATATTTTATATTTTCACGGCATAAATAGAATATGCGAAATGGCAAGTAATTCAGAATTAATAGACAGAATTGAAGCACAGGGAACATTCCTTGGACACCCGAAAGGGCTATACCTTTTATTCTTTACGGAAATGTGGGAACGTTTTTCCTATTATGGAATGCGTGGGATCCTAATGCTTTACATGACGAAATTGTGGATGGAGAATGGTCTTCAGATCCCTAAAGAGTCTGCTTCACTAATCTACGGGTTCTTTACAGGGTTCGTTTATTTTACACCGATTATCGGAGGTTGGATCGCTGACCGTTTCATTGGTCAAAGAATGGCGATCACGATTGGAGGTATTACGATGTTTGTCGGTCAATTGGTTTTATTCGGAATGAATACTCATTTTGGTTTAGGACTAGGATTGATTCTATTAATCATTGGAAACGGTTTCTTTAAACCGAATATTTCTACAATGGTTGGACAGTTATACCGTGATGGTGATGATAAAAGAGATTCTGCATTCTCAATTTTCTACATGGGGATCAACCTTGGTGCGTTGATTGCTCCATTGATCGTTGGTTTATTGGCAGAAGATATGTTTGCTACTAAGGGAGCCAATGGTGAGATTCTTTCATATGGATTTAAATATGGATTCTTGGCTGCGGCAATTGGTATGGCTTTAGGGCAGATCCTTTTCAATACACTTTCTAAAAAGTACTTGTTGGAAATCGGAACTAAACCAGTTAAATCAGAAACAGTTGAAGTTTCTGAAATGGCTGATGATCTGAACAATTTGACAACTTCTGATAAGGGAATGTCAACAATTGAAAAGCAAAGAATCGCTGTGATTGCGATCCTTACATTCTTCGTGATCTTTTTCTGGGCTGGTTTCGAACAGGCTGGTTCATCCATGACGCTATACACAGATACGTATATCAATCGTAATTTCTTTGGTTGGGAGATTCCAACTACGTTCTTCCAATCAGTGAATCCTTTGTTTATTGTTGCTTTGGCACCTGTATTCGCTTGGTTCTGGACGTCTAAGTATGGGAAGAAGCTTACAACACCTGTTAAAATGAGTTTAGGAATGATCCTATTAGGAATTGGATTCATTTTCATGTTGTTTGCAACGTTTGAAGTTCAAACTGCTACAGAAGCAGGTAAGGAAGTGGTGGTTCAAAAAGCTGCTTTGGCTTGGTTGATCCTTACTTATTTCTTCCATACGATTGGAGAATTATGTCTTTCACCGGTGGGGCTTTCTGTTGTAACGAAATTGGCTCCAGTTCGATTGGCTTCATTGCTGATGGGTGTATGGTTGTTATCTTCTTTTGCAGCGAACATTATTGGAGGATTTGTTGCGGCTTACGTTGAGAAATTGGGTGCAGCTACGATCTTTGTTTCGATTGCGGTATTCGTTATTGCACTTGGAGTATTGATGTTGTTATTGTCTAGAAGACTTTCAAAAATGATGCATGGAGTGAAGTAATTCATTCGAAAAAATAGTGAACAGTCCCCCGAAAGGAGGACTGTTCTTGTTTTATATTAATATCTTTTCAAGATGAAACTCAGAATTCTTTTTTTCGCTTTATTGTCTTCTTTGCCAATGTTTGGCCAAATGAGGTTGTTGGATAGTGTAGAAGTCAACAAGATTAATTTAGAGGAATACCTCATTGTTAATTACAGTCAGACGGAGGAGATCGAAGTGGTTCCTGGACAGAAAGTCTTTATAGATTTTACATTATCTGATGTGCCTCGAGTTTACGATTCAGTGATTTATGAATGGGGTGGAGTAAGATTGGGTTCGAAAGAATTGGTTCCTTTCGAAATTGTAGCTGATGACAATGAGAATAGCGTATCAGTTTATGTGACGAAAGGAAAAAAAGAAGTAAATCTTCGTTCTGGTGCGAAAGGATTTGATCTGAAACAAAAGGTAACTCCAAATGAACCTTGGTTCTCTTCAGATAAACTTGTATTTGGTATTTTGACTGTATTGTTGGCTTTGGTGTTCTATACATCCTCCTTGCAAAACAAATTCTGGAAGAAGTTCTATATGATCGTTCCTTCACTCCTGCTTTGTTACTTGCTGCCTGCTTTATTTAATTCTTTAGGTATTATCTCCAAAGATTATTCATCGCTATACAATGTGGCTAAAGATTATCTGCTTCCTGCAGCTTTGATTTTAATGACTATAGGTATTGACTTCAAAGCGGTTGTGAATCTTGGTCCTAAAGCGATCATTATGTTTCTTACAGCGACTGTTGGGATTATTCTTGGAGGACCGGTGGCAATCCTTGTCTTTTCCTGGATTGATCCAAGTGTAGTAGGAGGAGATGGTTATGATGCAGCTTGGCGAGGCTTTTCAACTTTAGCTGGTAGTTGGATTGGTGGTGGAGCCAATCAGGCAGCTATGCTTGAAACGTACAAGTACAATCCTGATCTATATGGCAAGATGGTTACGGTCGATATCGTCGTAGCGAATCTCTGGATGGCCTTTTTGCTATGGGGAGCGGCAAGAACCGAAAAGTTTGACAAATGGTTGAAGGCAGATACATCGAGTATTGAAGAATTAAAGCAAAAAGTGAGTAATTACCAATTGTCTATCGCAAGAAATCCAAGCTTAACTGATTATATGGTTATTCTGGGTGTTGCCTTTGGAATCGTATCTGTTTCGCATTTCTTTGGGGAGGATCTGGCCATATTTTTTGAAAACAGTTTCGGTCCTGAGTCACCATTTGCTTCATCCTTCTTTTGGCTTGTGGTCATTTCAACAACAGGTGGACTATTGTTGTCTTTGACAAAATTGAGGTCATATGAAGGAGCAGGTGCATCAAAACTGGGAAGTGTTTTTATCTATATACTTGTTGCAACGATAGGGATGAAGATGGAGCTGCATGAAGCGATCAAGGAACCGATGTTGATCGTTGTGGGGATCGTTTGGATGTTGGTTCATGTTGGGATATTATTCCTTGTCGGTAAATTGATCAGGGCACCGTTTTTCTTTATTGCAGTGGGATCTAAAGCAAACGTCGGAGGAGCTGCATCTGCACCGATTGTGGCAGCGGCTTTTCATCCTTCACTTGCGTCTGTAGGAGCAATTCTTGCCGTTTTAGGATATGCCTTGGGAACTTACGGAGCAATTATTTCGGCAGAGTTGATGAGGTTCGTTGCACCTTAAGACTTGTTAATGATTCCTACTTTTTAGGGCTTTTTGATCAAGCTGAAGCTTAATGATCTGGGTTTTCCTTTTTCGATTCCGGTAACGTCAACTTTCATCATTCGAGAGGAGAGCAATTGATACTCAATTTTATTTGGGAAATCGTGCTTTGGGTTTACGAATACCCATGTGCTGTCCGTAAATAAACTCAACATAAAGTCAACCGATTGCTCATTGTTCTGATCTGGAGCTAAGGCCGAATACACGCAATCTTTACCATTATAACGAAGGGATAACTTTTCCTCATATGAGATGGAATCATTTTCTCTCCAGGTACCAGTGCCTGACCAAAGTTGGGTATTCGTTTTTGTCCAGGTTTCAGTAAAAGAGGATGACCCGGAAGATGTTTTCCATGTCCCTTCCCAGCTTGTAAAGTCAGGAACAGGCGAGTTGTTACCACATCCCGCGATCAAAAAAATGATTGCTAATAAACCGATGGGTTTCATCCGATGAGATCCATAGATTGCAACTGAACAAGATTTGCGTAATCTCCTTTCGCGGCAATCAGCGAATCATGACTTCCTGCTTCAGTGATCTCTCCATTTTTGATCACAAGGATTTTATCAGCCTCTCTGATGGTAGATAATCTGTGAGCAATGACAATTGACGTACGGCCTTTCATTAGATTGTCTAAGGCGCTTTGAACCAGCTTTTCAGACTCTGAGTCCAATGCACTTGTTGCTTCATCCAGAATCAAGATCTTTGGATCTTTAATAATGGCTCTGGCGATCGCGATACGCTGTTTTTGTCCACCAGAAAGTTGAATTCCTCGGTCACCGACTTCAGTATCCAACCCATTAGGGAACTTTTCAATGAATTCCCATGCATTTGCTTTTTTCGCTGCTTCAATGATCTCTTCCTCATTTGAGTCCGGTTGGCCAAAGAGAATATTTTCTCGAATTGATCCACTAAAAAGAATGACGTCCTGTGGTACGATCGCCATTTGCTTCCTCAGGTGTTCAAGTTCGATTTCTCCAGCAGAGACATTATCAAATAATATTGTGCCTTTATTTGCCTCGTAATAACTTAAGATCAATGAGGCAATGGTAGATTTACCAGATCCTGACGAGCCGACTAAAGCAATTGTTTCACCTGATTCAGCAGTGAAACTAATATCCTTCAGAACTTCGATCTCCTTACGTTGCGGATATGAGAAATTGACATTTTCAAAGGCGATCTTTCCGCTTAATTGAGGAGTGTTTCTGCCATGATGAGATTCAAGTTCTGTGTGCTCATGAATAATATTCATCAAGTTTTCAGTTGCTCCAATTGCCTTCTGTATTCCGGCATACAACTCAGGGACAGAACCTACAGAGGCTCCCATCATCATTGTGAACATAATGAATTGAAAGAATCCTTCAGAATTCAGTTCTGGATTTGTGCCCATTGTCATCAAAAGTCCTTGCCATATGATGAAGACAATAGCTCCGAAAAGACAGAAAATAATGAAAGAAACGAAGATACCTCTCCAAATTCCACTTTTGACATTCAGGTCTCGAATCTCTTGGGAGGATTTTTTGTATTTGCTTAAAAGGAAAATCTCATTGGTAAAGGACTTTACATTGCTTATCCCGGTTAGCGCCTCTTCTATAATTGAGTTGGATTCAGCAGAGAAATCTTGAGCTTGTTTCGATAGTTTACGAATGAAACGGCCGAAAAAGACCGCGATCAATGCCATTACCGGAACTGTACCTAGCATGATCAATGCAAGCTTCCATGAGATAAAGAACAGAAATGCGATACTTCCAATGATAATCACGACTTGTCTGAAGAATTCAGCAATCGTCGTCTTTAAGGTATCCTGTATCTGAGTAATATCCGAAGAAATTCTACTTGTCAATTCTCCAACCTTATTCCGGTTAAAGAAATCAATTGGCATGTAGATCAATTTACCAAATGCATCGTTTCTCAGATCACGAAGTGCATTTTCGGTAACGTTCGTGAAGATAACGACGCGAAAAAATGAAAACAGTGCCTGGAATGCGAATAATACAAACAGTGCAACCGCCACACCATTGATATTATCAAGGTTGATGAGTTTTATTGCATCGCTGGTGTTTGAAATTTCAGTTCCTCCTAGCAGTTTACCCATGAGGTAGGGAAAGATCAGTCCTATTGCTGAAGATATGACTAGAAACATCCATCCGATCAAATACATCCCTGAATAAGGACGTAGATATGCGAAAATACCACGGGCTTTCTTTACTGAAGATTTTGTGATCTTTTCTTTTTCTTTTTTGTTTGTCGGACGCAACACTGGTTTTCTGATTGGATTGCAAAAATAAGGTGTTAGGATGGATTTCTTTCTTTTTTTTAGAATTTTGCATTCTGACGTTGCAGATTTCAAAAAAAGCCTATCTTTGCAGTCCGAATTTTTGAGAAAGTACAAGCGTAAAGATTATATATCATGAAAAGAACGTTTCAACCATCAGTAAGAAAAAGAAGAAACAAGCACGGTTTCAGAAGCCGCATGGCCACTAAGAATGGGCGTAGAGTTCTTGCTTCGCGTCGTCGCAAGGGTAGAAAGAAGCTTACTGTTTCTGATGAGCCTTTCCACAAGCGTTAATTAATTTTAACCTTGTCCATATATTGGTCGGAGCAAATTGCTTCGACCTTTTTTTGTTTCATTTTTTTTCGCGTTTAGCTAATTTTTTTAAGGCTAATATTTACTAACTTAATAAGAGTATAAATTTTAAAAACTTAATTTAATGTTAGTAAAAACCTTTAGTAGTGCGGTGTTTGGGATTAATGCGGAGAAGATAACTATTGAAGTGAATCTTGGCCAGGGAATCAATTATTTTTTAGTCGGTTTACCCGATAATGCTGTGAAAGAAAGTAATCAGCGGATAAAAGCCGCCTTCACGAACAATGGATTTAAATTTCCGGGTAAAGAAATAACGGTGAATATGGCTCCGGCTGATATTCGCAAAGAAGGAGCTGTTTATGATCTTCCAATAGCAATTGGAATATTGGCTGCAAGTGAACAGGTTAATTCTGAATCACTGGAAAATTATCTGATGATCGGTGAATTGTCTCTCGATGGAATGTTAAGGCCGGTTCGTGGTGTTTTACCGATTGCAATACAGGCAAGGAATGATGGTTTCAAAGGGATTTTACTCCCGGAAGAAAATGCTGCTGAGGCTGCTGTGGTTTCTGGAATCGAGATCTATCCTGTAAAAGGGTTGAGGCAAGTCGTATCATTTTTAAATAATGAAGAAAGTATTTTGCCAATTAGCCCTTCTTTTAATTTGGATGGTGGACTTCTAAACTCATTTGAGTTAGATTTTTCAGATGTAAAAGGTCAGATGAATATTAAAAGGGCATTTGAAATTGCAGCGGCTGGAGGACATAACATCATACTTGTTGGGCCTCCTGGGGCGGGTAAATCAATGTTAGCGAAGAGGCTGCCTACAATTTTGCCTCCAATGACTGAAGACGAGGCATTGGAAACCACTAAGATCCATTCGGTGTCCGGTAGAAAAAGATTGATCAAAGGATTGATGATAGAACGTCCATTCAGAAAACCACATCACACAATTTCGGATGTAGCTCTCGTCGGAGGAGGTACAATTCCCCAGCCCGGTGAGATTTCTTTAGCTCATAATGGAGTGCTATTTCTTGATGAGTTGCCGGAATATAAACGATCCGTATTGGAAGTGATGAGGCAGCCGCTTGAGGATCGGCAAGTTACAATTTCGCGAGCCAAGTTCACTGTGGATTATCCGGCCTCATTCATGTTAGTTGCAGCAATGAATCCTTGTCCGTGCGGGTATCATAATCATCCGACCCGAAAATGTGTATGTGGACCCGGTGTTGTTCAGAGATATCTTAACCGTATTTCAGGACCTTTGATGGATCGAATTGATCTCCATGTAGAAGTAACTCCAGTGGGTCATTCGGAATTGATCTCATCAGCCTCTAATGAATATTCATTGGAAATCAAGTCTAGAGTTATAAAAGCTAGAAATATTCAAAAGATAAGGTATTCCTCAGAAAGGATTTATTGCAATGCACAAATGAACAAAAAAGATCAGGAGTTGCATTGTGAAATTTCTTCGGAAGTAAGCGAGGTTTTAAAACTAGCAATGGAGAAAATGGGTCTATCTGCCAGAGCTTACGATCGGATTATAAAAGTTGCCCGAACGATTGCTGATCTCGATGGTTCAGAGGATATTCTGTCAATACATATTGCTGAGGCGATTCAATTTCGATCTCTCGATAAAAAGGGTTGGGCTGAAAATATTTCGTAGGAGTTCACTTTTAATCATTAGAAAGTTATTTTGGGATAAAATATCAACTCCAATGTTCAATCACACGTATAAATTCCTAATTTGGGAAAATATTTTCAAAAATTGGAAGAATGAAGAAGGCCAAGATTTTCATTGTTGAGGATGACCCCCTGTATGGCAAATTGATCAGACATAAATTGTCTATGGATCCTGATTTTGAAGTTGAGCTATTTACCACTGGAGCAGAATTGATAAAAAAGTTGGTAGAAAATCCCGATGTAGTTACATTAGATTGTGGTTTACCCGATTATTCAGGAATAGATTTACTTCATAAAGTCAAAGACTCTTGTCCAAATACGGAGGTTATTGTGTTATCTGGACAACATGAAATCGATACTGCAGTCGAAATGCTTAAAGGCGGGGCATATGATTATTTAAGTAAGGATCAAAAAGCATTAGATACTCTCTGGCTTATAGTTCATAAAGCTATTGAAAAAGCAAAATTGAACCGTGAATTGGAAAATTTGAGTGAGGTTGTATCGGAAAAATATCGTTTCAACGAATATATGGTGGGTTCTAGTTCAGCCATGAAAATGGTATTTTCTCTTTTAGAGAAGACGACCAAAACGAACATTACTGTCTCGATTACAGGAGCAACTGGTACCGGAAAAGAATTAGCAGCAAAGGCAATTCATTATAACTCCGTTCGAATGAAAAAACCTTTTGTTGCGATCAATGTTGCTGCCATACCAAAAGAATTGATCGAGAGTGAGTTATTTGGATTTGATAAAGGAGCGTTTACTGGAGCTGATCAACCCAAAGAGGGTAAATTTGAGCTTGCGGATGGGGGAACTCTTTTCCTTGATGAGATAGGTGAAATGGATCTAAACATGCAATCAAAATTACTCAGAGTATTGCAGGAAAGGGAAATTACAAGACTAGGTTCAAATAAATCTAAAGAAATAGATATACGCTTGATAGTTGCAACACATAGAGATCTTTTAAAAGAAGTTAAGAATGGCAATTTTCGAGAAGATCTCTATTATAGACTGGCAGGATTAACAATTCAATTACCTGATTTAAAGGACAGAGAGCAGGATATTTTACTCTTATCTAAATTTTTTATTAAATCTTTTTGCGATGAGAATAAAATGCCTGTTAAAGTTATTTCCAAAGAAGCCATGGAAAAATTGATGAAATATAATTATCCTGGGAATGTAAGGGAATTGAAATCACTTATCGACGTTGCTTGTGTTTTAGCAGATGGGAATACTATTGAAGAAGAAGATATTCAATTAATGAGATCAGATGATATAGAAGACCTTATGAATCAGGAATTGACACTTGATGAATACAATAATAAGATTATCAAGTTTTTTCTCGGAAAATATAATAATAACGTACTTAAAGTCGCAGACAAACTGCAGGTCGGGAAATCGACAATTTACAGAATGATTAAAGAAGGTAAAATTTAAATTTTTAATCTATGTACGGTGTTGTTAATCAGGCAATCCAAGGTTTAGTTGAAGAAAATTTTGGGACTAAAAAATGGTTGGAAATTAGAGAAAGAGCTAATGTTTCGTATGAGTATTTTCTCAACAATGAAGCATATGATGATGACATTACCTATGACCTTGTAGGGGCAGCAGCAGAAATTTTGGGCTTACCAGCTGAGGAGGTACTAATAGCTTTCGGTAAACACTGGATTTTAAAAGTAGGTTATGCGAGATATGGAGATCTGATGAAGGCTGGAGGCAGTAATCTTGAAGATTTCTTCCTTAATCTTCCAAATTTTCATGGACGAATAATGCTTATCTATCCCAATTTAAGTCCGCCAGAATTTAAAGTGGAAAAACTCGGGGATGGACATATAATTCTTCATTATTATTCAAGTCGTGATGGACTAACACATTTTGTTGAAGGGCTATGCTTGGGTCTTGCTGAAATGTTCAATGAGGAAATTAAAGTTGAGCTGTTAAGTTCAACTAATGACAATATTTGGCATGATCAATTTGAATTAACGATTAGTTAATATGCATAATAAGTTTTTCTTCAATTCATTCGAGATTGCTAAGATCTTTCCTTTTAGCTTGACCATCGACAGGAATTTAAACATTGGGTTTATTGGGGACTCAATGAAAAAAATCATAGGAGATATTGAAGGAAAAGATTTTAATACAGCATTTAAATTCGTTAGGCCAAGATTATCAATTGAAATGAATTTTGAATCATTTCTAGAGCACCAGAATATGGTTGTGATCCTTGAATCTTGCGATTATCCTATCAAAACTCGTTTTAGAGGACAATTTGTTTTTATTGAAAGCAGAGGTGAGATTTTATATGTCAATTCTCCTTGGTTCACTGACATAATCGACCTTAACTTACACAATTTGTTAATTACAGATTTTGCGATCCATGATCCAATTACGGATCATCTGCAGCTGCTTAAATCGCAACAAATGGTGAACGATGATTTGAATCGTCTTCTTGAGCAAACATTAAATCAACGTGATGAACTGATTGAAAAAAATGAAACCATTTTTGGATTAGCTCAATTTCCCGACGAAAGTCCAAATCCTATTGTCAGAATTAACTTTGATGGAGAGATAATTTATGGGAATCCTCCAGCTCAAAATTTAATATCAGATAAAACTAATTTATTCTGGATGGAATTTATGTCTGATATTATTGAAAGCGAGGGTAAAGCCTATACCAAAATAAAGGAGATACTGGGAGATACTTATGAAATTTCTATTGTGCCCTTTCCCGATAACAAATACATTAATTTTTACTTAAAAGATGTATCAAATATCCTGAAACATGAGAATGAGCTTATCAATTTAAATTCACGTTTATCTGCAATTCTGGAAAACATGCAGGTAGGTGTGTTATCCGAATCTCATGACCGAAAAGTTATTATGGCCAATCAATTATTCTGCGATATTTTCGGTATCCCGGTTGGGCCTGATCAATTAGAAGGTGCAGATTGTAAAGAAGCTGCAAAGAATACAGCTCATCTTTTTAAAAATAATGTTGATTTCATTTCAAACATCGAAAAAATAATTAAATCAGAAAAACCGGTATATGGCGAGAAATTGGAATTAAAAGATGGAAGGATCTTAGAAAGAGATTTTATTCCTGTTATTGAAAATGGTAAGATGAATGGCTTCATTTGGAGATATGAAGATGTTACGGAAATTGTAAATCATAAAGAAAGTCTTCGTAAAGTTGAAGACAAGTACAGTAGAATCATTGAAAATCTCGATTTTGGATTGATAGAGGTAGATCAAAACGAGACCATTATTAAAGCATATCCTGCATTCTGCAAATTAGTTGGGTACACAGAAGATGAGTTGCTTGGTAGGAATGCTCGAGAGATATTAGCGTTTGAGGAAGATCTTGAAGTTATAGAAGAGCAACTTTCTCAACGTTCAAAAGGAGATTCTGGCGTATATGAAGTTAGAATTAAATGCAAGTCAGGAGATGTAAAATGGATGATTATATCTGGTGCCCCAATTTTTAATGATAGTGGAGATGTAATCGGTTCGCTTGGGATACATATTGATATTACAGACAGAATTAACTTGCAAAAAGAACTTATTCAAGCAAAAGATCAGGCTTTGCAATCTGTAAGTCTAAAGGAAGCTTTTATGGCAAATATGAGTCATGAAATCAGAACACCACTTCATGCGATGAATGGTATGTTAGAACTAATAATGGAGACCGAGCTGGATGAGGAGCAATCATTGTATATTCAAGCGATCAGGGCTTCCTCAATAAATCTTTTGAGTTTAATTAATGATATCCTGGATTTTTCTAAAATAGAATCTGGTAAAATGGAAATATCCTTGTCTGAAGTAGATCTGAGGCATCTGGTGACCAATGTGTATAATAGTTTTAAGCCGCAAGCAGCAGAGAAAAATCTAGATTTCAAGTTCCTCTTTGATGACAAAATAAAAAGGTTTGTCAAAGCTGATCAGTTGAAGATCACCCAAGTGTTATTCAATTTGACGCATAATGCAATAAAGTTTACTTCTAAAGGCAGCATAGGGATAAATGTAGAAATGAATGAAGAAAATGAAAGATCTTACAAAGTATGCCTGAAAGTTTTTGATTCGGGGAAAGGAATTAGTCCTGAAAATCAAAAAATGATTTTCGAAACTTTTGTTCAAGAAGACGCAAGTATTTCAAGAAATTTTGGAGGGTCTGGATTAGGCTTATCCATAAGCCAGAGCCTGGTTGATCTCATGGGAGGTGAATTAAAGTTGGAAAGTGAGCTTGGCAAGGGAACGGTCTTTTATTTTGAGTTGGAGCTTCAAAAACTGGATGATAAACTTTTAAATGGTGAATCTGAATTAATAGAAGAGCAAATTGATCTTAAGAATGTTAGAGTATTGGTTGCAGAAGACAATGACATGAATCAATTACTGATCCATACGTTATTGACGAAAATGAATGCTGATTTTGAAATTGTCCAAAATGGACAAGAGGTTTTAGACATTCTTGAAAAAGAAAGGTTTAATATTATCCTAATGGATATCCAAATGCCAGTAATGGATGGGGTTACTGCCTTTAAAATTATTAGAGATGAAATGAAATTATCCATTCCTGTTATTGCATTATCTGCTAATACATCTCAGAAAGACCTTGAACATCATAAAAAAATTGGTATGACGGGGAGTTTAGGTAAACCTTTCACTGCTCGTCAATTGAGAGAAATATTGAATAATGTCATAAATAATAATACATTCAATCAAGGTCAGACACCATCATTTTCTAGGTTAATAGAGATGAGCGATGGGGATGAAGAATTTGTTCAGACGATTAAGGATACGTTTTACTCGAGTACTTCAAGAATTGTTGAAGAAATAGAGGAATCTCTGAAAAATCATGATTCTCATAAAATAAACAAACTTTCTCACCAGTTAAAACCATCCTTAGATCTGTTTGATCTTGAAATGTTATATAAAACTGCTCTTGAATTGGAAAAGTCAGAATTAAATCCTGAACTGACTTCGAAATTTTGTGGTGATCTGAAAGAAATATTAAAGAACTGGGATATTAATTAAATAATGAAGGGTACAAGCTTAATTTTGATAATAGATGATGATCCTGTGTTTGGTAAGACCTTTAAAAGGCACATCGAAAATGGCGGATTTAAAGAAGTGATTCAAATGGAATCTGTAGCTGAGTCGATCTACCATGTTGAGGTGGTGCCAGATGTGCTGTTTGTTGATTATAATCTGGAAGACATTACTGGCGTTGACGCAATAAAGATTTATAGAAAAAAATGGCCATTTGCATTAATTATTCTTATATCCGGAAGTGAATCTTTATTGAGATATCGTCCGTATCATTTATCAAAGTATAAAATTGATGGGGTAGTATTAAAGTCTCAGGGATATAAAGCTATGTTGCAATATGCAATTAAACGGTCAAGATATAAATTGATGAAAAAAATAGCATTTTACTTTTTATTGCCAATTACTTTTCTTGGGTTATTGATCTGGTTATATCTATGATGTTAGGTGCCTAAAAACAAAGATTTACCAGCTCATCTATCCCCGGACACTGATCGAATTGAATTAGTTGATCTTCATTGGTGATTGCAATTACTGGAATATCTCTTTTTGAAACAAATTCTAACTCATGAGTGGAAAATAAGATACCCTTACCGTCCTCTGAAAGTTTGATCAATAAGTTGAATATAATCTCTCTATTTCTGTAATCTAGGAAGGTGGTGGGTTCATCCATGATGATGTATGGAGTATTTTGCGCAATTGCTCTTGCAATTGATGCAAGTTGAAGTTGTCCATCGCTTAACTGAGATGTTATTCGATCTTTTAACGCTTCTATTCCGGCCACTCGCAAAGCTTCCAGACATATCGTCTTATCATCTTCTGAAATAGTTCCAAATTGATTCAGGTAAGGAGTCCTTCCAAGCAAAATATATTCGAAAACACATAACCCTTCAACTCCTTTGAATCCAGGTCCAATAAAAGCAATTCTTCTTGAAATATTATTCCTTTCCATTAATGCTATTGGAACATCATCAATAGAAATAGTCCCTTTCAAGGCAGGTATTTGATTTGTGAGAGTGCGAAGTAGTGTTGTTTTACCTTTTCCATTAGCACCGATAAGTGCTTTTATCTCACCTGGTCGTAGTGTCATTTCATTGACCTCTATCAATTTAGAAGTATATCCAATTGCTATGTTCTTTAATTCGATCACTTCAATTTCTTTATGATGATTAACATAATAAAAGGAGCTCCGATCAAGGCGGTTATGGCGTTAATTGGAATCAATATGATCGGCTCAAACCAAATTGTGATAAGGTCAGCGATCAATAAAAAGTGGGCTCCAAGAATAATATTTGCATAGGTGAGCTTCCTGTGATTTGCTGTCTTGAAAATGATCCGACTTAAATTGGGAATAGCGAGTCCGACAAAGCTGATCGGCCCGCAAAAAGCAGTCACCATTCCAGCAAGTAGGGCCGTGATGGAGATCATGGAAATTCTGAGGCTACGAAGGTTGATTCCTAGGTTTGAAGCGGCGTTTTCTCCCAAAACAAGTGCATTGATTCCTTTAAGCTGTGTTAACAAGTGCAATACGCCGATCACAAATGAGATAAATATGAAAACGATCTGACCGGATTCTACTTTTTGTAATGAGCCTAATCCCCATAGTGTGAAGATCTTCATGTTCTCAGGAGTGCTGATCGAAAGCAGGATAGAGGTTATGGCAGAGGTGAAGCTACCGATCATGATCCCAATAAGAAGCAGGGAAACAATATTTCGGAGAAAAAATGAGAACATCAGAATGATCAATCCAAAAACAAATGCCCCAATAAGAGCAGAGCCAAGTATGCCTGCATCAGACTGGAAAAAGGATAATCCGGTAAGAGTTCCTAGTGCTACGGTAAATGCTGCGCCGGAATTGATTCCCAGGATATAAGGCCCTGCAAGTGGGTTTTGGAAAAGGGTTTGCATGAGCATACCTGCTAACGAAAGGGACGCTCCTGCCAGAATGGTGGTCAATGTTCTTGGTACTCTGAATTCCTGAATGATCACATGATTAAGGTCATCAGGATCAAAGCTCGTAAAGCTGGATATCAATTGTGAAAAGGTAATGTCAAATTTCCCAGACAAAACATGTGTGAACGCAAGCACGCCTAAGGTTATAGGCAGTAAGATCAGGCTTCTCTTGTAGGCGCTGGACACGATTAATTCAGTTTTTTATAAAAGTATAAATTTACAGTGTCTCCTTTGCTTATTGAAATGAGATCGGAAAGTACTTTTTGAGGTTCCATCGCACTCATTTCCCAGAAGTAATTCATGTTGTGTGAATAGCAGAAAACCTTATTCTTTTTGAAGCTTTCAAGGTGTTTTATCTTGCTTGAAATCTGGAGTAATTTTTTCTTTGAATCAAATCCTGGATTGAACCAGATATCTGCAGATTTACAATCATATAAGATCTCCTCGATACTTCTTGGGATGCTCCCAGTGCCTTTTGTTCTTGAGTAAATGTACTTGATACCAGCATCCCTAAATAGTTTTGCCGTGTAGCTTTCTCCGGATGGAGACCACCATGTATCGCCATACAGGAATCCGCTCAAGCAAAGTGTCTCAGAGGGTTTTCTGCTAACGGTGAGTTGAAGATATTCTGCCTTAATTTGGCTGAAGATCTTTTGAGCTTCCTTCAATCTTCCGGTGAGTAAGCCATGGACAAGAATCCATTCGGCCTTCCCTAACGGATGATTTTCTCGCCAGTCAAGGTCAGGAATGAGGATGACCCCCATTTTTTTCAATTCTTTTTGCTTGGGAAACTCATTTCCGAAATCGCTGAACATGACTACATCAGGATCACTTTTGATCAGTTTTTCGATAGGGAAATTTCCTACATCTCCAAACGACATGATCTTTCCACTTGATGCTCTTGATCTCAAAGTAGGGTTGAAAAGAAATGCGGTATCTGAAACTCCGATAACTTCATTATAGGTTTTCAATAATGAGGCTCTTCCGATCATACTCGCAGACAATAGTACCATTCGATTGGTCGGAATTGTAAGATTACAATTTTTCGAAGTAGAATCCTTTCCGATCGCGAATTCAAAGTGATCCTTGTTGTCTGGATTTTGAATAGTTAAAATGTAATGATCTTTAGAGTTTTCGATGGAAAAGCAATTCGCAAATTCAATAGCGATGTTTTCACTTTTAGCGGATTTTTCTATGCTTTTTGTCGTGCTTTCTCCACAGGATGTGAGAAGGCTGATCAATAGCATAAAAGAATAGTGAGCTTTCATTTTGGATGTAAAGGTAGCGGTTACGCTTTAAAATAAAAAAGCCCCGGAATTTTCCGGGGCTCATATCTTTTGTGGGCATTAATTATTCTCCTACAACTTCAAACTTAACTGTAGCCTGAACGTCTTTGTGAAGATTTGCTGTAGCCTCAAATGATCCAACCTCACGGATGGGTTCATTTTTAATTTTCAAAGATTTACGATCTACATCGATACCCGCAGCTTTAAGAGCTTCAGAAAGCTGAACTGTGTTTACTGATCCGAAGATCTTTCCGTTTTCACCAGCTTTAGTAGTGATCGTAACAGAAGTACCTTCAAGCTTAGTACCCAATTCCTGTGCTTCAGCAAGGATCTTTGTCTCTTTGTGTGCTTTTTGTCTCATTACTTCTTCATGCGCTTTTTTCGCTGAAGCAGTAGCTAATACTGCGTATCCTTGTGGGATAAGGAAGTTACGACCATATCCAGGCTTCACCTTCACGATCTCATTCGCGTATCCTAACTTATCTACGTTCTTTTTAAGAATTATTTCCATTGTTCAATTTTTTCCTGTTCAACAATCGTTTTATTTCAACATATCGCCTACATAAGGAAGGATCGCCAAATGACGAGCTCTTTTGATCGCCTTATTCACTCTCTTCTGGTATTTCGCAGAAGTTCCAGTGATTCGACGAGGAAGGATCTTTCCTTGTTCGTTCACCAACTTCAAAAGGAAGTTAGGATCTTTGTAATCGATGAATTTAATACCGCTCTTTTTGAATCGGCAGTATTTTTCTTTTTTGATCTCGATGTTGATCGGAGTCAAATAACGAATATCATTCTGTGACATGATTCTTCTTTTTTAAAAGGTTAATGAATTAAGCTTCGGCAGCTGCAGATTTCTTTTCACCCATTTTAGCTCTTCTTTTCTCAGAGTATTCTAGGTGGTCCTTATCCATCTTAACTGTAAGGAATCTCATGATGCGCTCATCACGCTTCATTTGTAGTTCCATATCGGCAACTACATTTCCTTCAGCTTGGAATTCAACTAGGAAGTAAAACCCTGTTGATTTCTTCTGGATCGGGTATGCCATTTTTCGAAGACCCCAGTTTTCAGTGTGGGTAATCTTCGCACCGAAAGACTTCAATTCGCCTTCCAATTTCTGCACTGCTTCCTTTGCCTGATCTTCAGACAAAACGGGAGTTAAAATGAAAACAGTTTCGTACGAGTTCATAAATCTAACTTTAATTAATAAAAATTTAGGGGTGCAAATGTATGTAAAAAATCTTGGAAAACAAGGCGTTTCAATAAGAATGTGAGATATTTTCTTTATGCCCCCCGATCGGGCTAATGCAAAGGTACTTTTTTTGAGAAGATTCATGCTTCAGTTTCAGGAGTAATTTGAATTCTTTACTTAACTTCGCATAGCGAACGAATATGTTATAATTGCCTTTAAAAAGTGTGGTTTAAACAGATTTTTTCATTATTTATCCTTCTTAAAGATCAAAGAAAAAATAGCCTTATGAACAATTACAGTGAGTACATAAAAGAGATTGAAGATAGAAAAGCACAAGGACTTCATCCTAAGCCAATCGACAGTGCTGAATTACTCAACGATATTATATCCCAAATTAAGGATACGAATAATCCTTACAGGGCGGATTCACTGAAATTTTTCATTTACAACACTTTGCCAGGGACAACTCCTGCTGCTGGTGAGAAAGCTGAATTCTTGAAGGAGATCATTTTAGGGAGTGAGTCAGTTAGTGAGATTTCTGCGGATTTCGCTTTTGAGCTGCTTTCTCACATGAAAGGTGGACCTTCGATCGAAGTGCTCTTGGATCTTGCCTTAAATACAGATACTTCTGTTTCTCAAAAGGCATCAGACGTTTTGAAAACGCAGGTTTTCCTGTATGACGCAGATACGAAGCGTTTGAAGGATGCTTACGATAATGGTAATCCAATCGCAAGGGAAATTTTAGAGAGCTATTCGAAAGCTGAGTTTTTTACTAAGTTACCAGATGTTCCAGAAGAGATCAAGGTTGTTACGTTTATTGCCGGAGAAGGAGATATTTCGACTGACCTTCTATCACCAGGGAATCAGGCGCACTCAAGATCTGATAGAGAATTACATGGAAAGTGTATGATCTCTCCTGAAGCTCAGGAAGAGATCAAAGCTTTAGGTTCTCAGCATCCTTACAAAAGCGTTATGTTGATCGCAGAAAAAGGGACCATGGGAGTAGGATCTTCTAGAATGTCAGGAGTGAATAACGTGGCTCTATGGACAGGAAAACAATCAAGTCCATATGTTCCTTTTGTAAACATAGCCCCAATTGTTGGAGGTACAAATGGAATTTCACCGATCTTCCTTACCACTGTGGATGTTACTGGTGGAATTGGAATTGACCTTAAAAACTGGATAAAGAAAGCCGATGCTTCTGGAAATGTAGAACGCAATGAAAATGGTGAGCCAATCCTTGAGCAGAAGTATTCAGTGGAGACAGGGACTGTGTTGACTATCAATACGAAAACAAAGAAATTATACAGTGGGGATAAAGAGCTGATCGATATCTCAAAAGCCTTGACTCCTCAGAAGATGGAATTCATTAGAGCAGGAGGTTCTTATTCAATTGTATTTGGTAAAAAGATCCAGACATTTGCTTGTAAGACTTTAGGAATAAATATTCCAACAGTTTATGCTCCTTCTAAGGAGATCTCCAATGAAGGACAAGGATTAACTGCCGTAGAAAAGATCTTCAATAAAAATGCCGTTGGAAACACTCCTGGCAAGACTCTTCATGCAGGTTCAGATGTGCGCGTTGAAGTAAACATTGTTGGTTCTCAAGATACAACAGGTTTAATGACTGCTCAGGAATTAGAATCGATGGCTGCAACGGTGATCTCTCCAATTCTGGACGGAGCATACCAGTCAGGATGTCATACTGCCTCAGTTTGGGACACAAAGGCACAGACCAACATTCCAAAGTTGATGAAGTTCATGAACGATTTCGGTTTGATCACAGGTCGTGACCCGAAAGGAGTTTATCCTGCGATGACGGACGTGATCCACAAAGTGCTGAATGATATTACAGTTGATGATTGGGATATTATCATTGGAGGTGATTCACACACGCGTATGTCAAAAGGAGTAGCTTTTGGTGCGGATTCAGGAACGGTTGCTCTTGCATTGGCTACAGGAGAGGCTTCAATGCCTATTCCGGAGTCGGTGAAAGTTACTTTCAAAGGTAAAATGAAAAGCTATATGGACTTCAGAGATGTGGTTCACGCTACTCAATCTCAAATGTTGAAGCAATTCAACGGTGAGAACGTATTCCAGGGAAGAGTAATTGAAGTTCATATTGGAACACTTACTTCAGATCAAGCATTCACGTTTACCGACTGGACAGCTGAAATGAAAGCTAAGGCGTCTATTTGTATTTCTGAAGATGATACATTGATTGAATCATTAGAAATTGCAAAGAATCGTATTCACATCATGATCGACAAAGGAATGGACAATAGAAATAAAGTTCTTCAGGGATTGATCGATAAAGCGAATAGAAGAATTGATGAGATCAGATCAGGGAAGAATCCTGCGTTGACACCTGATACAAATGCAAAGTATTATGCTGAAGTAGTTGTCGATCTTGATCTTATCATCGAACCAATGATTGCCGATCCGGATGTGAACAACAAGGATGTATCAAAGCGATATACGCACGATACGATCCGTCCTCTTTCATTCTATGGAGGTAACAAAAAAGTAGATCTTGGGTTCATCGGATCATGTATGGTTCACAAAGGTGATATGAAGATCCTTGCTCAAATGTTGAAGAATGTTGAAGCACAAAATGGGAAAGTAGAATTTAAAGCTCCATTGGTTGTAGCTCCTCCTACATATAACATTGTGGATGAATTGAAAGCGGAAGGAGACTGGGAAGTTTTAGCGAAATACGCAGGATTTGAGTTTAATGATAATGCTCCTAAACAAACTGCAAGAACGAAATACGAAAACATGCTTTATCTGGAACGTCCGGGATGTAATCTATGTATGGGGAATCAGGAAAAGGCGGAAAAAGGAGATACAGTAATGGCTACTTCAACAAGATTGTTCCAGGGACGTGTTGTTGAAGATTCAGAAGAAAAAAAAGGAGAATCATTACTTTCTTCAACTCCTGTGGTTGTATTATCTACTATATTAGGACGAACCCCAACCATTGAAGAATATGTGAATGCTGTAAAAGGAATAAAACTAACCCTTTTCAACCCATCTTTAAATTAAAAAAGGGAGCTTCGGCTCCCTGTTTTAATGTTCATTTTTTAAAGAATTAACTCAGCTTCAACTGCAGATATCTTTTAAATATGTTCTATGATTTGAACCAATATTAATTATTGCTATTTGAGGATGCATTTGTTGTGCCGTTGAATCCTCCAGGAGTCAAAAAGAACTTCTCAAATCCTAGAATATACTCTTTACGATCAACACATTCTCCGTTATTGTAAGAAATACTTAACGTGTAAATTCCGGCAGTAAGATCCTTTATTCTATCAGGTTCTTCAGTAAATGGTTTGTTATTTGAAGCAGACCACTCGTATTCAAAGGATGAATTACTGTAATTAATTTCAAATTTAATCGCACCGTCCGCTGATACATTTGTAGATGCTTTCTTCATAATATAATTAACAGTTGGGCTAGGTCCTTCAAATAAAGTTAACTGCACAGTTGCAGATTGATTTTCTTTGTCTGAAATGAGGAATTCGTAGTTTCCTGAAGAAAGATCTGAAAATGCAATTTCATTTCCATCAAATTCTTCACCATTAATTATTAATGGTTGAACTGCGTTATCAAATTTCAAAGTTATTGATCCATTTTGAGCTTCTTTGCAAGTAGGATCAATTGTTTTTGTGTATACTTTTAATTGTGCGCTAGCAGCAAATGCAAAAGTGACAAGGCAAGATGTTAATAGTGTTTTCATAATTGTTTTTTTTCTTTTGATTTTTCAAATAATTAAATACATGACAAATGTCGCACGGTTTTTAAAAGAAGATTCAAATTTAAGAATATCCTGGTTAAAAATCAGTATTGATACTCTTTCCGTTCTATGTAGAAATACTTAGAAATTGGAACTGCAACAATCGTTACATTACTCAGAAGAAATTTAGTCATCTTTGCTTGATGGAATTGATAGGGTATATTCTAGCTTTATTAGTAGGGGTTTCACTAGGATTAATTGGAAGCGGAGGTTCTATTCTCACGGTTCCTATTCTTGTTTACCTAATGGCTGTAGATACAGTTGCTGCAACTGCCTATAGTTTGTTTATTGTTGGTGCGACAGCGCTTATTGGAGGAGTACATAGTTATCTGCTCGGTAAGGTGGATCTTAAAACAGCAATGATTTTTGGAATTCCGTCAATTATTTCTGTTTATCTCACCAGATATTTTCTTGTTCCTTTGATTCCGGATGAAGTCTTTTCGATTGGAAGTTTTGTCGTAACGAAGTCAATTCTTTTGATGGGGCTTTTTGCGATCGTAATGATTGCTGCCTCATTCAGTATGATCAGATCGAGAAAGGAAATTGTTGAAGAAGATGCAATTAAATACAATTATCCGATGATCCTTCTTGAAGGAGCTGTGGTTGGTGTATTGACAGGTCTGGTTGGAGCTGGAGGAGGATTCTTGATCATACCGGCACTTGTGGTGTTTGCAAAGATTCCTATGAAAAAAGCGGTAGGTACATCTTTGCTCATCATCGCAGCTAAATCATTGATTGGATTTACGGGTGATCTTTCTCGTCATGCAGAAATTGACTGGCAGCTGCTACTTTTCTTTACGTTCGCTTCAGTAATTGGAATTTTCATTGGAATTCTGTTGTCAAAAAAAATCCCGGGTTCGAGCTTGAAAAAAGCCTTTGGTTACTTTGTTTTAGTGATGGGAGTTTTTATCCTTTTCTCTCAGCTAAAAGGACATTGATCAGTCCTGGACCCACATTAATTTCTCGCGTTCTACCTTCATTCTCATATAGCCGAAAAGAACGGTAACCATTTCTGCTTGAATTCCCTCGACAACTCCGGTTTGCTTGGTGGAGATCAGTTTAACTTTTGATCCTTCCTTAATACGATGTCTCTGATAGGGGTCTGTTTCAGGAGTTACTTTTTTCTTCTTCTTTGCCGGCTGTTGGATGCGTGCTTTCAGTTCAGCTTGCTTCTTTGCTTCATCAATTTTATTCTTCTCAACAGCAACATACTTAATGATCTCATTGATGAGGTCTTTGTTTGCATCTTTCTTCCTCGTTTTCGAAATAAATCGATCGATGAATCCGATCATTTTTCTACCCGCATTGATATACCGTTGGTTTTTTTCATTTGACTCGTTCAAAGAGTTGATCTTCAATTCAAGTTTTGACTTTCGTTCGGTGAATTGTTCCCTAGCCTCATTTGCCAAACGCTGAGCTTCGATGTGCTCTTTGTTTAGTTTTTCTAAATACGTTTTCTCCTTTTGAAGTTCAGAAAGAAGGCGATCCATTTTTACTTTTCGATCATCCAGTTTTGTTTTAGCCTTTTCGATCAGATCTAAAGGAATACCATTTATTTGAGCTACTTCAAATGTGAATGAACTTCCTGGCTGCCCGATAGAGAAGCGATACAAAGGTTCAAGCGTCTCAGTATTGAATAGCATACAGCCATTAATGGCATTCGTCAATTGATCGGCCTTGAGTTTTATATTGGCGTAATGAGTTGTGATAACTCCGAAGCTTTTCTTATTGTACAATTCTTCAAAAAAGACCTCTGCTAATGCACCGCCCAGATCCGGATCAGATCCCGTTCCGAATTCATCGAGTAATAATAAAGTTCTTTTATTTGAGATCTGCAGGAATTGCTTCATCCTTTTCAATCGATAGGAGTAGGTGCTGAGCTCATTTTCGATGGATTGATTATCTCCAATATCAGTTAGTACCTGCTGAAAAAAGCACATTTTACTGTTTGGATTCACTGGGACAAG
>CALCCB010000124.1 GCA_937899625.1 uncultured Bacteroidota bacterium | reverse complement strand
CAACAACGATTTCAGGACTTGCTGCCGGAACATCGTATACATTCACAGTAACCAACGATCTTGGTTGTACTTCTTCTGCATCAGCTTCAGGAGTATTGAATGCGCAACCAACGACTCCATCTGCTCCAGTGGTAGGAACGATAACTCAACCTACTTGCTCAACTCCAACAGGATCAGTCACTCTTAGCGGACTACCGGCTTCAGGATCATGGACAGTGACAGGTTCACCTTCTGGGTCTTTGACAAGCTCAGGTACTGCTGGAACAGTTACAGGACTTACAGCTGGTGCTTCATACACATTCACCGTTACCAACGCTGATGGTTGTACGTCAACTGCATCAACTTTAGCGAACATCAATACCGTTCCTGGCGCTCCTTCAGCACCACTAATTGGAACGATCACTCAACCAACATGCACTGTTGCAACTGGTTCGATCGCATTAAGTGGTCTTCCGGCTTCTGGAACTTGGACCATCACAGGATCTCCTTCTGGTTCAGCAACAGGTACAGGAACAACAACAACAACGATTTCAGGACTTGCTGCCGGAACATCGTATACATTCACAGTAACCAACGATCTTGGTTGTACTTCTTCTACATCAGCGTCAGGAGAATTGAATGCGCAACCGGCAACACCAACTGCACCAGTTTTAGGCGCAGTTACGCAACCAAATTGCTCAATAACAACAGGTTCAGTTGAACTAAGTGGATTACCTTCTGGCGCTTGGATCATTACAGATTCATTTAATGGAACTTATTCTGGATCAGGAGTCAATACCATTATTTCAGGATTGTCACCAAATTCGTACTCGTTTATTGTAACAGAAATGATAACTGGATGTACTTCAATTGCCTCTAACCCAGAGGCTATCATAACGCCATTAGCTTCAGTTCAAGAACCCGAAATTTTAAATATTTCTCAGCCC
Source organism: uncultured Bacteroidota bacterium (assembly GCA_937899625.1). Classification (GTDB taxonomy): domain Bacteria; phylum Bacteroidota; class Bacteroidia; order Flavobacteriales_D; family Crocinitomicaceae; genus M0103. The sequence continues at coordinate 9,157 of CALCCB010000124.1, read as the reverse complement.
AATTGCAATAATACCACAGGTACAATAGAACTAGGTGGCCTTCCGGCTTCAGGAAATTGGACTATCACAGGATCGCCTTCTGGTTCAGCAACAGGTACCGGAACCACAACTACGATTTCAGGACTTGCTGCCGGAACATCTTATACGTTCACAGTAACCAACGATCTTGGTTGTACTTCTTCTGCATCAACATCAGGAGTGCTGAATACACAGCCAACAACTCCATCTACTCCTGTGGTTGGAACAGTAACTCAACCGGATTGTACAACGCCTACAGGGTCAGTTGATCTAAGTGGACTACCGGCTTCAGAAACCTGGACAGTGACTGGTTCTCCTTCTGGTTCTTTGACAAGTACTGGAACAACAGGAACCGTAACAGGTCTGACTCCAGGTTCTTCATACACGTACACCGTAACAGATAATACTTCGGGCTGTACATCTTCCGCTTCTACGGCAACAGGAACAATCAATGCCGCTCCTACTGTACCAACTTCTCCTATTGTTGGAACCATCACTCAACCGACATGTACCACTCCTACTGGAACTGTTGATCTTGGTGGACTTCCGGCTTCGGGCACCTGGACAATAACAGGCTCACCTTCAGGTTCAGCAACGGGAACAGGAACAATAGGTTCAGTAACTGGATTGGCTCCGGGTGCTTCTTATACATTTACAGTGACTAACGCTTCAGGATGTACTTCTGTTACTTCAACTTCTGCTGTGATCAATTCACTACCTGCCGGGCCAACTGCTCCGTCAGCCGGAACAACAGTTCAACCGACATGTGCTGTTCCGACAGGAACAATAGAAGTGACCGCTCCAATTGGTTCATACTCTTACAGTATTGATGGAACGAACTTTCAGTCATCAACAACATTCACAGGAGTGGCTCCTGGATCATACATGATCACTGTTCAAGATGACAATACAGGTTGTTCAACTCCTTCTACTTCACAGGTGGTAATTGATCCCGTTACGGGTGCACCGATCATTACTGTGGTCAGTACGACAGATGCAAGCTGTAATGGTTTGTCGGATGGAGCCCTTGAGATCTCAGTAAGTGGCGGAGCTTCACCTTATACCTATGCTTGGACACCAAATGCAGATTCTGGTGCTATTTTAACTTCGTTAGCAGCTGGATCTTACACTGTTGATGTAACCGATAACACCGGTTGTAGTTCTTCTGAAACAATCACGATCAATGAACCAAATGCTGTTGCAATGAATGGAACATCATCAAACGTTGATTGTGTTACTCAATCGGGTGGATCAATTACCACAGCCGCTTCCGGAGGAGATGGAAACTACTCATATACTTGGACTCCGAATGGTGAAACAACGGCATCATTAACGAACGTTCCTGCCGGTTCTTACGGTGTTACTGTAACGGATGGCAACGGATGTTCAGCAACTTCCAATTATTCGATAACAACTACAGGTTCTTTACCCGTTGTGATCGATCCGGATTATTCATTGATCGACCAAGGTACTTCTGTTCAGTTGACTGCGACAGGTGGAACAAATTACAGCTGGACACCAGGTTCTACATTAAGTTGTTCGAATTGTCCTAACCCTATAGCGAGTCCAACAACTACAACCACCTACTACCTGAGTGCTACCGATGATAATGGATGTACAGGAGGTGATACAGCGGTTGTTGAACTAAAGATCGCTTGTGGAGACATTTACGTTCCAAACACCTTCTCTCCGAATGGAACAGGGCCTGCTGCAAACAATACCCTTAAGGTATTTGGTAATCCAGCTTGCGTTGAGCAACTCGTATTCCGTGTCTTTGACCGATGGGGTGAACTTGTATTTGAAACGACCTCAATGTCTGAGGAATGGAACGGGCAATACAAAGGAAAAGACATGAATACAGGCATCTTTGTATACACATTGTATGTGTTAATGATCGATGGAAATGAGATTGATGAATCAGGAAATGTTACTTTAGTAAGATAATAAGCCGAAATGACCATGAAAAATACAATAAAAAATATCTTGATCGCTTTGGGAACAGTGACAGCCATTTCGGCTAATGCACAGGATGTTCACTTTTCTCATATGGAGTTTTCTCCAATGACCTTGAATCCGGGCCTTGCCGGAGCGAATTCCCCAATGCAGGGAATCGTAAACTATCGAAGCCAGTGGAACTCTGTTGCCGTTCCTTATCAAACAATTGCAGCATCCTTTGATGCGCGATTCAATGAAAACAAAAGGAGTAAAAAAGGAATCATTGCAGGAGGAATCAACTTCTTCAATGATCAAGCTGGAGAATTAAAAGTGAACACGAATAATGTTAACTTGAATCTTGCCTATCACTTGATCCTGGATCAAACCTCAACTTTGGGATTAGGTATCTACACCGGTTTCGGTCAAAGATCTATTTCTCCTGATGGTGCAAAGTGGGGAAGCCAATATGACTATTCTACCCTTTCATACAATGCTGGGCTTGCAAGTGGTGAGACCTTCAACTCTCCGAGCTTCAATTTCTTGGATGCAGGAGCAGGAATCGTTTATACCTACAAGGATGGACAAGGATACATGACTCAGAATGCAGGCAAACTATTCAACTGGGGATTCGCTGCTTACCATGTGAACAGACCAAACTATTCTTATCTGGACAATGGAACTGAAAAATTGTATATCCGTTATTCAACATTTGTGAATGCGAACATTGGTATTCAAAATACGAAAGGTTCAATCTTACCTGGTATTTATTACAACAGACAAGGTAAGGCGCAAGAGATCTTCTTTGGGATGAATTACAAATATCTACTCTCTGAAGGATCGAAAGTGACAGGTTTCACCAAGCCTATGGCCATGTACCTTGGACTTTTCAGCAGATGGGGAGATGCGATGATCGGTAAATTTATGTTCGAATACGATCAGTTTACAGCTGGATTTGCATACGATATCAATATCTCTAGTCTGACTGAGGTTTCTCGTACCCGTGGAGGTTTCGAGTTGTTCCTTCGTTTCAACATGCTCGAAAGCAAAGGCGGATTTAAATCAAGGATTTGATCATGAAAAACATTCTCTTATGGTGCACTTTCATGGGGTGCAGTGGGTATTTCTTTACACAAGAGCTGATCATTAAAGAAAACGACAGCGTACGCATCGAGATCCAGAAATTGGGAATAAAGGTGAACAGCGAGTTCAATGACTATGCTCCCGTTGTTACTGCGGATGGCGCTACTCTCTTCTACACGTCGAGAAGACCCCTAACGATGAAAGAGAAAAAAAGAAATAACGAGGCCAGAGAGAATGTTTATCGCTCGGACATGAATGATGACAGCAAAGAATGGAATGAATCAGTTGCACTTCCTGAGACGATCAATAATCCGGAGCGGTACAATTCAAACATTGCCATTTCTAACGATGGTCAACGTTTACTTATTTACAGAGATGACCGATATGGGAATGGAGATATTTACGAATCATTTCTAAAAGGAGAGACCTGGTCAGAACCATTGCCAATGCCGAAGGCCATTAATTCTGATGCCCATGAATCCTCAGCGAGCATTGCTCCCGATGGTAGAACCATCTATTTTGTGAGTGAACGAGAAGGGGGGCAAGGCGCAAGAGACATATGGAAAAGTACCAAAGGTGCTAATGGCGAATGGAGCACTGCTGAAAACCTGGGAAATGTGATCAACACTAAAACGGATGAAGAAAGCGTCTTTATTCACCCGGATGGCAAAACACTTTTCTTCAGCTCAAAAGGTCATAATTCCACAGGTGGATACGACGTGTTCAAGTCAGTCTATGATAATGGGAAATGGTCGCAGCCTGTTGGACTTGGTGAGCCCATTAACACTGCTGGTGATGATCTGTTTTTTGTACTTACAGCCGACGGTTCAATGGGGTATTATGCCTCAAGCAGGGTTGATCAGGTGAAAAACATATATTCAATCCACTTTATTCCCAAACAAACGGAAAAGAAAACAGAACAACCCAATCTGACCGTTCTCAAAGGAGTGATCCGTGATTTTAAAACCAAAACTCCCTTAGAAGCAAAAATCATCATTACGGATAATACCTTGAATACCGCAATTGGCGAATTCAATTCGAACAGCGCCAGCGGTAAGTACTTGATCCCTCTTCCTGGAGGAAAAAACTATGGAATTGCCGTTTCTGCAGAGGGTTATCTGTTCCATTCTGAAAACGTCGATATTGCTGAAGTGGAGGGATACTATGAAGTGGTTCGTGATATTGACCTTAAAAAGCTGGAAACAGGAACCCAGATCGTTTTACGAAACATATTTTTTGACTTGGATAAATATTCTCTTAAATCTGAATCAACTGCCGAGCTTGACCGATTGTATCAATTGATGATCGATAATCCGAAACTGGAGATCGAGCTTTCAGGACACACCGATACACAGGGTTCAGCCGAACATAATCAGCAACTTTCTCAAAACAGAGCCAAGGCGGTAGTAGATTATCTTGTTGTCAAAGGAATCTCTACAAAGCGATTTGAATACAAAGGGTACGGTGAGGAAAGGCCGATCATTTCAGATGCCGAAATCGCAAAGATGTCGACTGAAGCTGAGAAAAAGGCGGCTCATGCGAATAACCGCAGAACGGAGATCAAGGTGCTGAAAAACTAAACTCTCATTTCAACGTACTCATTACAAAAGAGCTTTGCACATTAACAATATTGGCAATAGTAGCCAATTTGGTTTTCAAAAAGAGCTGATACGCTTCCATATCCTTCACTCGGATTGACAATAAATAGTCATAGTCTCCAGCTATATGGTAACAATGCGAGACCTCATCCAGGTGGGTGATCGAATCTTCAAATCCATTGATCACATCAATGCTATGGGCCTTCAAGGAAACCTGACACAATACAAGTAAGCTTTTTCCCAACGCTTTTTGGTCCAATTCAGCAATGTATCTTTTGATAACACCTGTTCTTTCCAGACGCTTGATCCTTTCAAATGTAGGAGTTACCGTGAGTCCAATGCGCTCCGCTATTTCTTTGTTGGCCAGCTTCGCATCCTTGGACAGGATCTCTAATATCTTACGGTCGAGATCATCCAATACAATTGCTTCAGAATTTTTTTCCATAACCACTGCTAATATAACCTTTTTATAGATCTTATTTCTAAATTATTTAGATATTCAGTCTATTTTTCTATGGATTACGAAGATAATAGTTTATTCTTTAGGTTTGTAAAAAATAAACGCCATGGATTACAGCCAAATGAAACCTGAAAGCTTGATGATGAGCTACGGATACAAACCTTCGCTTTCTGAAGGAGCGATCAAGTGTCCGATCTTCCAAACCTCCACTTTTGTCTTCAATACGGCAATGGAAGGTAAACGCTTCTTTGAACTAGCCTACGGTCTGCGTGAAAAAGATGCCGGGGAAGAATTAGGTCTGATCTATAGCCGTTTGAACAATCCGGATCTTGAGATCCTTGAAAATCGTTTATGCCTTTGGGATAAAGCCGAAGACTGTGCTGTGTTCGAAAGTGGAATGTCGGCGATTTCAACTGCAATGATGGAATTCATGGCGCCAGGAGATCTATTGTTGTATAGTCGTCCTGTATATGGTGGTACAGACCACTTTATCAATCACTTCTTAAAGAAACTGAACATTGAAGCCGTTGGATTTTACGCTACTGATTCAAAGGAAGAGATCATGGCAAAGATCAATGCTACAGGAAAGGCGGATCGATTGACAATGATCCACATTGAAACACCTGCTAATCCAACGAATGCATTGATCGACATCGAGATGTGTGCGGAAATAAAGAAAGAACTTTCTACAGACAAAAAACCGGTGATCCTTTCTGTTGACAATACCTATATGGGCCCAGTATGGCAGCATCCGTTGAAGCATGGTGCTGACTTGGTGCTTTACTCAGCAACCAAATACATTGGTGGACATTCAGACGTTATTGCCGGAGCATGTCTTGGTTCAAAAGAACTGATGGCCAGAGTAAAGGGATTGCGTACTTTCCTTGGTAACATGGCCGGACCATGGACCGGATGGTTGTTAATGCGTTCACTGGAAACGTTGAAGATCAGAATGGATCAGGCTGCGCATAATGCAAGTCACGTGGCTGAATTCCTGAGAAATCATCCCAAAGTTGAAAAGGTGTACTATCTTGGTTTGATCCCATCACAAGGTAATGAACGTGAAAAAGAGATCTATCGAAACCAGTATTCTTCATCCGGTGCAATGATCTCATTTGATATCAAGGGCGGTGAGGCAGAAGCGTTCAAATTCCTTGACTCTTTGAAGCTGATCAAACTGGCAGTATCCCTAGGTGGTACTGAAAGCTTGGCTGAGCATCCTCAAACGATGACCCATGCAGATGTTCCAATGGAAGACAAGAAAGTAATGCACATTACTGAAAAGTTGATCCGATTGTCGGTTGGAGTTGAGCATCACGCTGATCTTATTGCAGATATTTCGCAGGCACTGGAAATGATATAATAAAAGGGGCTCAACGCCCCTTTCAATATTGATTATTGTTGCCTTATCTGTTAAAATAGATCTGAAATCCGATCTTCGCACCCAAATCATTTCCTGCAAATCCATCATTAAAATACTGGTTATAATACAACGCCGGCTCCAAAGCTACATAGTCGTTTAAGAACATAGCATATCCCAGTTCAAGGTCAAACAAAGACTGACCTACATCTCCTGTTCTAGAATAACCATACCCTGTTTGAATGAAAAAATTCTTCATATAATAGCGTAGGAATGGTGCGACAGACCAAGAAGAAACATTGGTAAAGCTGGAAAAGCTAAACCAGGCCCCAGCAACAAAATTATCAGCAAAAGCTAAACCAAATTGAGGTTGAATCGATAAATAAGTTGATTTAACGTTAAGATCTTTATTGCTGTAATGATTAAATGTTGCGCTTCCTCCTGCCAACATGGTTCCGCCGTCTATTTGTGCTTGCACAGTGCTCAATCCCATAATCAGGACAACTAATAGTAATACTCGTTTCATAAATTATAAATTTTGATTTGAACTAAGATATAATTTTTTCAAATCATGGTCCGAAGGTCCTTCAGATTCAGCTGAATGGTTTCCCTTTCTTGCCACTTATTGGTCTCAATGGTATATAACACCTCGAACGGAATTCCTGAGCCGATCTCTTCGTATTTATCGGTCATATTAAATCCAATCGCTTCCATTCTAACATCATTATCCGGCTGTATCAAACTTAGCTTAAGGTGTTTTTCTTTAAGCACTTTGCAATCCGTCACAAATACATTTTTAGACAGAAATACTGGTTTCATATTTCCAGGTCCATGAGGCTCAAAACGATTGAGGATCCTCTTCAGTCTCGGAACCTTCATGCGGTTTTCCCCTTCCGTGAAGATCTGATCAAAGCTGATCTCCATTTCCACGATCTCTTCTGGACTCTCATCTTCGATCTGCATTAATTCCTGAACAACCTTTTCAAAAGTATCTATGAATTCATCTATTTTATCCAGCTCCATGGTCAAACCGGCGGCATGTGTATGACCTCCATATTGTACCAATAAATGTTCACATCGCGTCAAGGCATGATGAATGTCAAAATCATTCACAGTTCTTGCTGAACCGGTTGCCTTTCCGTTGGATTCTGTCATGACAATAGTTGGCTTGAAATACATTTCCACCAGCCGTGACGCTACAATACCAACCACACCTTTGTGCCAGTCTTCTTTAAAAACAACCGTTGATTTTCTGTTCACGAATTCCTCACGTTCCTCCAACATATCAATGGCTTCCCTGGTGATGAGCTGATCGATCTCCCTTCTTTCTTTGTTATCGGAGTCAATCTCAAAGGCCAGCTTTCGGATCTCTTCTTCGTCATCAGAGATCATTAGCTGAACTGCATATCTACCCGATCTCAATCGTCCGGCAGCATTGATCCTTGGAGCAATGGTAAAGACAACATCTGTCAATGACAACGGAAATTCCCGCTGAGCGATCTCGATCAGCGCCTTAAAAGAATTTCTGGGTTGTTCGTTCAAAAAGGCCAGACCATGATAGGCCAGGATTCGATTTTCTCCTGTGACATCCACAATGTCGGCTCCGATACTAACAGCGACAAGATCCAGGTGTTTCAGCAGTGTGTCTTGCAAACCCGTAAATTTTGTTGAAAGTGCCTGCAGTAACTTGAAGCCAACCCCACACCCCGATAGCTCTTTATAGGGATATCCGCAACCCTCTTGCTTTGGGTCCAGAACAATACAATCGGGCAAAGCATTTCCAGGCTCATGATGATCACATACGATCACCTCAAGACCTTTTTCTTTAGCATAAGCGATCAACTCAACCGAACGGATACCACAATCCAGCGTAATCATCAGATTGCAACCGGTTTCTATCGCATGGTCGATACCTTTCTGACTCAAACCATATCCTTCGGTATACCGGTCCGGAATGTAATAATCTAAATTGCTTATTTGCACTAACACACTATACATCAAGGCGACTGCAGTGGTTCCATCAACATCATAATCACCAAACAACATGATCTTTTCTCCTGCATTCACTGCTGCCTCCAATCGGCTAACAGCTTCATGTACTCCTTTCATTAAAAAAGGATCGTGCAACTCTTCCAGGCTGGGATTGAAAAATTCTTCCGCTTTCTCATAACTATCCACTCCTCTCTTCAACAACAACTCTCCGATCACACGATCTACTTTGATCGTTGAACGAAATTCATCAACAACTGTACTTTCCAGCGGTGTTTTGACAAGCCACCTTTTTTGCATAATTTTCCGTTTTCTATTTAAGTTAGTAAAAAAGGTCAGAATTATAGTACGATTTTTGACAGAAGATGACCATGCGATTAACCATATTTCTTTTTCTTATCAGCCAATGTACTGTTTTCGGACAAGTTTCATTTGATTTCAAATATCCTTTACCTCCCGACGGTAAACAAATCCAACATGTAGATCGCCCTTATTACGGTATTTATTCATCTGACAGCTCGGACATCAGTTTCGAATTCAATGAAAATGGTATCTTCTCCAACACGATCATGGTTCAGTCGATCTCACGAGAAACAGTTCGCGAATCTTCCAAATACAGCACCGGCAACGGATATCTCCACGGGATCGTTCAAAATGATTCGGTAATGTACATTGAGCAGGATGATCAATATTATTTCGGAATCCCACAGCAGTCGT
>CALCCB010000123.1 GCA_937899625.1 uncultured Bacteroidota bacterium | reverse complement strand
CCATGATTTCAGTATGCCTCTTTTGGGAATTGAAATCATGGACAGAGGTTGTTCGGCAGATTTGTCCGTCTGCTCAGGGCAAAAAGAAACCCCCGCACAGCTGTGCGGGGGTCTTTGGATAGGGCTGAGGATGAGCGTCTGGCGGCCTCGAAGGGAGAATTCCCCCGGTCGATCTAAACTCGGATAACAAAAAACCACCCGTTAGGGGTGGTTTTCATTTTTAAGACTTTATCAGAGCGCGCAAGGAATCGACGTAATGTGGGAACATGTCTTTTACATATCGGCGACCATAATAGTCCTCGTAAAATGTCGTTCTTGCTTTCGGAGATTCACACCACCTTTTCCAAGCAACGTGAGATGCATCAATCTCCTCTCCTTTAATAAAATAGTCGTAAGCGTCGAGGTACATCAGGGATTCTTTACAGTCGATGTCCCAGTCAAAATGTCGAATAAACCACGATATGAAGTTTTTAACTGTCTCAAAAACCTCTGGATCTCGAGTTTCTTTCAAAACCTCATAAAGCGACTCGACTTCGTGGTCGTTCAGGTCACCCTCTACTGAGTAACCGTTCCCAAGGTATTCCTCCCAAATTTCAGCTACCTTAGATCCACACTCATGGGGAACCAGTCGGTCACGATCATGCGTCCAGCCATCAAATTTCTCTACCAACTTTACAATTTCAATATTCAACATTTCAAATTCTCCATATTCATCATCAAGAACCATTCTTGATTTTCTAAATATACGAGAATTATCATTTGATTCTTAGGACTTGGGTTTAGATCAAGATTTGTCCGGACTGTTTTTCAAGCCTTCAGAAGCAGCACCGTCACTGGCTTCAAATCCTTGCCGATGAAGCTTTCAATCTCCTTGGTGACCTTGGTAGCATCGGAAGCCTGTTCGAGCTGATAGGCGGCAAATGAACCTGATCGATGACCAGATATCATTGTTCTGAGTGAAGCCAGATTACTGGTCTTTTTATGGATAACCTTCATTGGCGGATCATCCACTGTGAAGGCTTCTCTGTGTTTTCTAGGTCGAGTGCCATTTTGATTCCAAGACGAATGACTTGGCTGACAGAAACGTCTCTTTCTTGGCTAAACTCTTCAATCTTTTCCTTGAGCATCAAGGGAACTCGACAAGCGATGAGGGTATTATGAAATCGATTATATCTTTGTTTTGTCATTGGCATTACCTTTATTAAGTTATTGTTTTAATGTAATATTATATATCGTTGATACTTGCCTTCGGCAAAGCCGAAGGCAAATCGAGCGAAGCTCGATGTATTGATTTTATTGATTAATCTTGAAGGGTCGATTTTGAGCATACTTCTCCTATCCGCAGGAGAACTATGCTCAGTGATCTTGAAGTGATCGACTATCGCATCCCTGTGAGAACAACCTTTGCAGGTAACGGAGGTTAGCCGGTCTCGTTTTATGTTCCGCTTCATTCCAACGGATCCACCGAAGAGCCACAGGGCGACTGTCTTCGGTAGCGGGAGTTGCTTTTTCTCAGAGCCCCCATCTCGCTTCAAAGCCTTTCGGCTCATCCGCTTTTAGGCTGATGTGTGAATTCTTCTCGGTGTCCCTAACTGAATTCCGACCGCCATATCTCAATGCGCAGCCTCGACAGGTTTGGATCACACTCACAGCATATGTAAGTTTTCAGCCAAACTTATTTATACAAAGTTGAACCCTCAGAAGGCTCTAAGTGAAAATAAATTTTACAGAGAACGGCTGCTTCCACCCGATAGGCTAGAGAACCGATATAGGATTTTGCGATTGGGGCGGGGGTTGGTAATTGGACCAATTAGGACCCAGATTTCATCACCATTCACCTGCACACCGTGAACCTTATCGGATTGAGGGCGAAGGTTGGTGCAGGGGATATAGCGTTTGGAGTTCTCGCCGGGGCGGATCACCTCAAGGCGATTCCCAGCTGGATCGTAAATTGCATAGCCCGGCGATGGCATCAGTTGTCTTCTGCGTTAATGATACCGCTGGTCCAAGCCATACTGTGGTCCATTCCACGCCAAGGTTGGTTTTTTGACTCAAGCGTTGATGTAAGGGTGAACCTGATCCTTTCTTTTCGCACGAGGTCATCTCGATACAATTCTTCAAAAGCACTTATCGTGC
>CALCCB010000122.1 GCA_937899625.1 uncultured Bacteroidota bacterium | reverse complement strand
TTCCTTCGAATCTGATCTTTTTCGATTCCTTGATCAATTTCTGAAGTTCTTTAAGAATAGCTTCGTCCTTTCCTTCTCCCTTATCGATACGAGCATCTACTGATTTCTTGAATTCCTTCAATTGCTTCGCCATGATAGTATTCAAAACGATCATTGCTGAAGAACAGTTCGCCGTTGAACCTACTGCTCTGAACTCAAACTTATTTCCTGTAAAAGCAAATGGTGAAGTTCTGTTACGATCTGTATTATCTAAAAGGATCTGAGGAATTTTCCCAATATTCAGTTTCAATTCAGTCTTATCTTCAGGAGTCATTTTTCCAGACTTCACATTTTTTTCGATATCATCCAATAATGACGACAACTGTGAACCAATGAAAGTAGAAATGATTGCTGGTGGCGCCTCATTTGCTCCAAGACGGTGATCGTTTCCTGCAGATGCAATTGCAGCTCTCAGAATATCCGAATTATCGTGGATCGCCTTGATCGTATTCACGAAGAAAGTAAGGAACTGAAGGTTTGATTTTGGATTTTTTCCAGGAGCAAGCAAGTTCACACCCGTATTCGTTCCTAATGACCAGTTATTGTGTTTTCCTGATCCATTTACTCCTGCAAATGGCTTCTCGTGGAACAATACTCTGAAATTATGCTTTCTTGCGATCTTTTCCATCACATCCATCAATAAAAGGTTGTGATCATTCGCCAGGTTACACTCCTCAAAGATCGGTGCACATTCAAACTGGTTTGGCGCCACCTCGTTGTGACGAGTCGTAACAGGAATACCAAGTTTCAACGATTCTGTTTCATATTCTCTCATGAAAGCTGTAACGCGATCAGGAATAGATCCAAAATAATGATCTTCCAACTGCTGACCTTTTGCAGCTGCATGTCCAAACAAAGCTCTTCCTGTCATCATTAAATCCGGACGAGCATTGAACAAAGCCTGGTCGATCAGGAAGAACTCCTGCTCCCATCCAAGCGTAGCGTTAACTTTTGTGACATTCTTATCAAAATACTGACAAACCTCAACAGCAGCTTGATCTACAGCATGCAAAGCTTTCAATAAAGGCATTTTATAATCCAGAGATTCTCCAGTATACGAAATGAAGATCGTTGGAATACAAAGTGTCTTACCAATAACAAACGCAGGCGAAGAAGGATCCCATGCAGTATATCCTCTTGCCTCAAATGTATTTCTAATTCCACCATTCGGGAATGAAGAAGCATCTGGTTCTTGTTGTACTAATAAATCACCAT
>CALCCB010000121.1 GCA_937899625.1 uncultured Bacteroidota bacterium | reverse complement strand
GACCAGCACGGTGACGGATACCACGGTTGCATCCGATATCCATCAAACGCTTAATGTTCAACTGGATCTCTGAACGAAGCTGACCTTCGGTCTTGATCTCATTGATCGCGTTACGGATAGCTGACAACTGATCATCATCCCAATCCTGTACTTTAATGTTTTCGTCAACATTACAATTCTTCAAAATCATCTTTGAAGTACTTCTACCAATTCCGAAGATATAGGTCAAGCCAATAACTCCTCTTTTATTCTTTGGTAAATCTATTCCTGCAATACGTGCCATACTATTCTATTTTACCCTTGTCTTTGTTTAAGTTTAGGATTCTTCTTGTTAATCACATAAACTCTTCCTTTTCTTTTCACGATCTTGCAATCTGCAGAACGCTTTTTTACTGATGCTCTAACTTTCATCTCTTTTTTAATTAAGGAATGTTATTTATATCGGAAAGTAATTCTCCCTTTTGTCAAATCATAAGGAGACATTTCCACTTTTACTCTGTCACCAGGAAGGATCTTAATGTAAAACATTCTCATCTTTCCTGAAATGTGCGCAGTGATCACGTGTCCATTCTCCAATTCTACTCTAAACATAGCATTGGAAAGTGCTTCAATGATTACTCCGTCTTGTTCTATCGATGCTTGCTTCGCCATAATTAAAAACCTGATAGTTCTCCCTGAGTTCTTCTTCCGCGAATACGAGTTCCTTCCATCAAACCATCCATGTGACGGTTCAATAAATAAGACTCAATTTGCTGAAGTGTATCCAGTACAACACCCACCATAATTAGTAGAGATGTACCTCCAAAGAACATTGCGAAAGCATCGTTCACTCCTGCCAGTTTAGCGATTGCCGGAATAATGGCAACCATAGCAAGGAATAACGATCCAGGGAATGTAATTCTGGAAACAAGTGAATCGATATATTCAGCAGTTTCTTCACCCGGTCTAACGCCAGGGATAAAACCACCGCTTCTTTTAAGATCGTCTGCGATCTTACGAGGGTTGATCATGATCGCTGTGTAAAAATAAGTAAACACAATGATCAAGACAGCAAGCATAACATTATAACTTACACCATAAATATCACCCAAAGTTCGCTGTATGAAGTTTCCACTTCCATCATTGCCAGCAAAGATCATTACCGGGATGGTCATGATTGCCTGAGCAAAGATGATTGGCATTACTCCACTTGCATTTACCTTGATCGGTAAATAATTACGAGCACCTTGTTCATCAACGCTGCGATTTCCTACAACTCTTTTGGCCGTATTCAGAGGAACTTTACGAACCCCCTGAACGATCAATACTGTACCAAGAACCACTACCATGAAGGCAACAATTTCCAATACGATTTTGATCAAGTTACCAGAGTTAATTCCGAATTCAGCAAGGAATGCTTCAGGAAGTCTTGCAAGGATACCCACTGTAATCAACAATGAGATACCATTTCCAACTCCTTTATCCGTAATTCTCTCTCCTAACCAAACAGCAAACATAGATCCTGCAATTAACACAAGAATTGTCTGTGTCCACCAGAATGTAGAAGCATCCATTGGCAGTGCTCCTTTGGATTCTACGTACAATTTAAGGTAGCTCGGAGCCTGAAGCGCACAAATGATGATCGTTAAAATACGTGTGTAGTTATTGATCTGCTTTCTTCCTGATTCACCTTCATTCTGCATTTTCTGAACTGCTGGAACGGCAATTCCCAAAAGCTGCATAATGATCGATGCACTGATGTATGGCATAATACCTAATGCCATTACCGATGCGTTAGTAAATCCTCCACCTGAGAATAGAGAAAGAAGTGTTTCCAGTGTATTCTGTTCACCAGAAGCCTGTGCATTCGTCAGGGCAGTGTAGTTCACCCCTGGAAGAATGATAAAGGACCCGATTCTGTATACCAGGATCAGAGTTAAAGTAAGGATGATCCTTTTCCTTAACTCTTCCACCTTCCAAATATTCTTAATGTTCTGTATAAAGCGTTTCATTCCGAAAAAATGTTGGCAAAGTTAATTAGATTTCTGAACATACACCACCTTGTCCTTCAATAACAGCCTTAGCTGATGTAGAGAACTTGTGTGCTGAAACATTAATCTTTGCTTTCAATTCACCTCTTCCAAGGATCTTAACCAACTCGTTTCTAGAAACTAGACCATTCTCACGAAGTACTTCAGGAGTGATCTCAGTTACATTCTTACGGTCGATCAAAGACTGGATGATATCTAAATTGATCGCTTTGTACTCAACTCTATTTATGTTCTTAAATCCGAACTTAGGTACACGACGCTGTAAAGGCATCTGACCTCCTTCGAATCCGATCTTCTTAGAGTATCCAGAGCGAGACTTTGCTCCTTTGTGTCCACGCGTAGAGGTTCCACCATGACCAGATCCCTGACCACGAGCGATTCTTTTCTCACGGTTCACCGAACCTTTCGCTGGAGTTAAATTATTTAAATTCATTTTTTTACGTCATTAAAAGTTTTACTCAACTACTTCAATCAGGTGCTGAACTTTCTTGATCATACCCATGATCTGAGGAGTTACCTCTTTTTCGATCACCTGATTCAACTTTCTAAATCCTAGCGCTTGGATAGTTGCCTTCTGTACAGCAGGACGTTTAATAGCGCTTCTCACTTGCTTAATTTTAATTGTAGCCATGTCTTTGTCTATTAACCGTTAAACACTTTGTCTAATGAAATTCCTCTCTGTCTAGCAACCGATACAGCATCTCTCATTTTAGAAAGTGCGTCAATCGTAGCTTTAACAACGTTGTGAGGGTTTGATGACCCTTGAGATTTAGCAAGTACATTGTGTACACCAACGCTCTCAAGTACTGCACGCATCGCACCACCTGCGATTACTCCAGTACCGTCTGCTGCCGGCTTCAATAATACTTCTGCTCCACCGAATTTTCCTTTTTGAGGATGTGGAACAGTACCTTTAAGGATAGGAACTTTGATCAAGTTCTTTTTCGCATCATCGATCCCTTTAGTGATCGCT
>CALCCB010000120.1 GCA_937899625.1 uncultured Bacteroidota bacterium | reverse complement strand
GTGAGGATCTACAACCGTTGGGGAGGCTTGTTGTTTGAACACGACTCTTCAGTTGATGGTCCATACGACTCGAACAGGTGGAAGGGTGAGTACAATGGTGAGGCATTACCAGTTGGCTCATACTACTACATTATCGAGTTGAATGATGAAGACAAGAGCGTTGAATCAGGAGCGGTAAGTATCTTGTTGGCGAAATAAGGGCTTAGGAATTCATTTTATTTTGGATCGTCCATCCAATTAAATATGCTCTTTTTTTGGCCATTTCGGCTTTATCACCTTGAAATAATTCGTCAACGGTCGAATTGAAGAGATGGATCCAATGATCAAAATGTTCCTTTTTTAAAGGCATACGCAAGTGCTTGTCTGTGACATTTGTGGTATATCCAGCTTTATCTAGCAAGACGAATTCCCAGAAAGAGACCATTTTAGGGAGATGTTCTTTAAAATTCAATTGTTCGAAAAAAGGCTTCAGTAAATCATCATCCAATACTTTACCATAGAAGTCATTGACCAACTTCTCAATATCGCCTTTATTTGAAATGTCAGTCATTATTCTTTGAACCAACCTGAGTATTTCACATAATTATCAGCGATACGCTGTACTTCTCCCTGAAATAATTCCTGTGATAAGGTTTTTACTTTTTTGGCAGGTACACCCGCGTATACCGACCAGGATTCCACTCTGGTATTTTCTAATAGAACAGCCCCAGCT
The DNA here is from genome assembly GCA_937899625.1 of uncultured Bacteroidota bacterium. Lineage (GTDB taxonomy): Bacteria > Bacteroidota > Bacteroidia > Flavobacteriales_D > Crocinitomicaceae > M0103. The sequence continues at coordinate 12,705 of CALCCB010000120.1, read as the reverse complement.
GCAATGATACAGTTCGATTCGATATAGCAATTGTCCATAACGATCGCTCCCATTCCAATCAATACATTGTCCTCAACAGTACATCCATGTACAAGAGCATTATGTCCGATGGAAACGTTGTTGCCCAGATTGACCTTCGTTTTTTCATAGGTACAATGGATTACAGCTCCATCCTGAACATTTACTTTGTTCCCCATTCGAATGGAGTTTACATCTCCTCTAACAACTGCACTGAACCATACTGAACATTGGTCGCCCATAACAACATCTCCCACGATCGTTGCATTTTCTGCAAACCAACAGTCTTCTCCATGAATAGGAGTTATTCCTTTGCACGATTTTATTAAAGCCATTTATTCACGATTTGAATATCAGATAAAGATAATAATGAGCGTTTAAATTGATCAAAGATATTTATACGCCTCTCTTCTGGCGACTGAACCGAGTTCTTTGTCCTTAAGATAGTCACGAACAGATTGGGGATCAAATTTTGAATATTGTCTTAATGTCCACCCAATCGCTTTTTGAATGAAAAATTGCTTGTCCGGCAAATACTGATCGATCAAAGAGTAAAGAAGTGCCTTGTTGGTATTCTTTCCATATTTCAACTGAAACAAAAGACATGCTCTTCTTACCCACATGTCTTCATCATTTCGCCAGTTGGAAATTATCGACTCAATTTCTTCAGGAAATAGATTGAAGTATTTACCCATAAAATTTGAAGCCAATCCATCGACAGTATCCCACCAACTTTTCGTTGTGATGAGGTGATAGATCAGCTCAATATCTTCCCTGGAATATTCTTTTTTTGACCAAGTATTGATATAATCCAATGCGACATATTGACATTCTCTTTGAGGCTGACACCACAGGTCCAAAACAAATTTTCTTTTTTGTTCTGGACCCGAAGTATTTATATTTTCAGAAAAAAATCTCTTTTGGATTTCCTTTCTTTTTTTAGATTGAATTCCAAAATAATCGAAATGGTCCTTCATGTAAGCTTTCATCACAACGGCCTTTTCATCGTTCCGAGAACTATGCATTTGGAGGATTAATTCATCGATCATTTATAGAATTATAAATCTAATTGATAAACTTCCGAAAGACTATGGTTGTCTTTAAGATTAACCCCTAGATCTTTAATTATACCATCTTTGATATCATACACCCATCCATGAAGGTGAATTTGTTGACCTTTTTCCCAAGCGCCTTGAATAATTGAAGTTTTAGCAAGGTCCATTACTTGTTCAACAACGTTTAATTCTACGAAACGATCAAATCGTTCCTTTTCATCTGTCATTAAGGTTAGTTCCTCATGGTGAAATCTGTAAACGTCTTTTATATGTCTGATCCAGTTGTCAATCAAACCGAAATGTTTGTTGGTCATTGCTGCAGCAACACCACCACAGCCATAGTGACCACAAACGATAACATGTTTAACTTTTAGAACGTTTACGGCGTAATCAAGTACTGATAGCATATTCATGTCCGTGTGGACAACCATATTGGCAATGTTTCGGTGTACAAATACTTCACCGGGCTGTGCCCCTATGATCTCATTTGCAGGAACACGGCTATCCGCGCAACCAATCCACAATAATGGGGGTTGTTGTCCATCTGCTAATCTGTTAAAGAAGTCTGGATCTTTATCCAATTGGTTTTTAACCCATTCTTTATTATTGTCGAGTAGTTTTTTATAAAATGCTTCCATGGTAATAAAGTTATTTAAAGTTGATTCCTTTATGGAATATTAATAGCGGTTACGTTTATTTTTTTCTCTTTGGATGTTACATCAATGAAATCTCTTAATAATTCAATTACATCCAGGTCAATTTCTTTGCATTTCGACCCATCAATGATAACAGAACTTTCTTCTTGAACGTTTGATAATTCGACCATTATGCTGGCTTTGTTCAGAAAACTAACTTCTTCAGAAAGAACGATCGTTCGAACATGTTGACCATCTTTTGTTTCTTCGATCAGTTTGTAATTATTTCTGAAATTACGTTTTAGAATAAAGAAAATCGAGAAGACCATCCCAATTCCGATGCCTTTCAAAAGGTCAGTAAGCAAAACACCTATAATCGTCGCTACAAAAGGAATGAACTGATCAAGGCCCAGTTTATACATTGTTTTGAATAGATCAATCTTTGCAAGTTTATATCCGATCATTATAAGGATAGCGGCCAATGAAGCTAAAGGGATCAGGTTCAATAGTTTTGGGATAAACATTACCGACAAAAGCAATAAGATCCCATGAAATATTGTACTCACTTTTGTCTTCGCATTGGAATTAATATTGGCGCTACTTCGAACGATTACCTGAGTAACGGGTAATCCTCCTATCAACCCAGAAACCAGGTTTCCAATACCTTGCGCTTTTAGTTCTTTATTCGTTGGAGTTATGTTTTTATCAGGATCCATTTTATCCGTCGCCTCAACACTGAGCAAAGTCTCCAAACTTCCAACAAGAGCAATTGTAAATCCTATGACGTATACGTTCGGATTCTTCCAGGAATGAAAGTCCGGAAACGAGAAAAATGACGTAAACTCCATTATTGAGCTGGCTACAGGTAGTGAAACCAAGTGTTTTCCTGTGATTTCAAAATTGTTTCCTACCGAACCCAGAATCACATTTCCTGCAATTCCAAAGATCACTGCAACAAGGGCTCCGGGAATAATCTTAAATATGTTTTTTGACTTGAAATACGGTCGTTCAAAAAGAATGAGGATTGCCAATGAGATTAAACTGATGATGATTGCACCAGGATGCAAGGCATTCACAGCATAAAGTAATTCTGAAAAGGTGTTATGGCCATCTTTTTGAAAAAATGCTTCATCTCCCATAAAATCAGCATCATATCCAAGGGCATGAGGGATTTCTTTAAGAATTAGCATAATACCGATAGAGGCAAGCATTCCTTTAATAACTGCTGATGGGAAATAGTTTCCGATGATCCCTGCACCAATGAATCCTGCAATCAATTGAATTACTCCTGAGATCATTACGGCCAGAAGAAATGATTCAAAGCTTCCCAACGTAATAATAGATGCGGAAACGATAGTGATCAATCCAGCAGCAGGACCAGAAACACCTAAACGTGAACCACTAAAAATACCAACGATGATTCCACCGATCACCCCTGCGATGATTCCCGAAAATATATTAGGTAGACCTTCAATTCCTTCAACTTTTGTTGATGCAAGACCAACACCAAGACAAAGGGGAAGAGCAACAAGGAAAACAACAAGTCCGGCAGGAAGGTCATTCCGCCAATTTTTAAAAAGATTATTCATGTAGATTAAGTTTAATTATTGAATTGTCAAATCATTAAACTTTACATTCGGGAGGTGCAATCAGTTGTTTGAAATAAATTTCTGAAATAGTTTCTTTTTGAAAAGACACCAACGTTTTATCAATTAGTACCGCTATATTTTGTTTAGAGGCGATCTTTTCCTCTTCGTCTTCAATCTCCTCATTAACTGAGGTATTAACGTCCTCGTCTAATTCAATGACGTCCGTAGGGTTGTCAGAATTTGCAAAAACAGTTTCATACGCCTCACGAATGGTCGTCTTTGAGTTTAAACCACTTGTGATCATAAATCCCATTTGCCACAAGAAGATCACGATAAGAGAAACTGCTATTGCTTTGACCTTTTTCAGAGTTACTGAATTACATTAAGTTTTTTACCAACTTTGATAAAAGCGTTGATAGCTTTATCAAGATCCTCCTTGCTATGAGCTGCTGAGATCTGTGTACGGATCCTTGCTTGTCCTTTTGCAACAACAGGATAGAAGAAGCCAATCGCATAAACTCCTTCCTTTAAAAGTTCATCAGCAAATTGCTGAGACAGAGCTGCATCATAAAGCATGATTGGAACGATAGGAGAATCTCCGGGCTTAATATCGAAGCCTGCTGCGATGATCCTTTCTTTAAAATATTTAGTGTTGTCTTCTAACTCATCGCGTAATTGAGTCGTTGAGCTTAGAATGTCAAACACTTTATTGGCAGCCCCAACAATTGATGGAGCCAACGAATTCGAGAACAAATAAGGTCTTGAACGTTGTCTTAACATTTCGATGACCTCTTTTCTACCGGTAGTATAACCCCCCATAGCGCCACCCAGTGCTTTACCAAGAGTTCCTGTAACAATATCAACACGTCCCATTACGTCGCAATATTCTGGAACTCCTCGTCCAGTTTTACCAATGAACCCTGCAGAATGGCATTCGTCCGTCATTACTAAAGCATCGTATTTATCGGCAAGATCACAGATCTGATCCAGTTTGGCAATATCTCCGTCCATTGAGAAAACACCATCGGTTACAATGATCCTGAAACGCTGATCCTGTGCCTTTTTTAATTGCTCTTCAAGGTCTGCCATATCGGAATGCTTGTATCGATATCTGTGCGCTTTACATAGACGAATACCATCAATGATCGAAGCATGGTTCAATTCATCTGAAATTATCGCATCTTCCTCGGAAAACAATGGTTCAAAAACTCCTCCATTCGCATCGAATGCTGCGGCGTATAAAATGGTATCTTCTGTACCATAAAAACGCGCGATCTTTTGCTCAAGTTCTTTATGAATGTCTTGAGTTCCACAAATGAATCGAACAGAGGACATACCGAAACCGTGTGTATCAAGGGTATCTTTGGCTGCTTGAATTACTTCAGGATGAGAAGAAAGCCCCAGATAATTATTTGCACACATGATCACAACTTCATCTCCTGAACTTACTGTAACGTTCGCTCCTTGTGGAGATGTAATAATTCTTTCACGCTTAAAAATACCAGCACTTTCAATTTCTTTCAATTCATGCTGAAGGTGGGTTTTCATCTTACCGTACATCCTGATTGTTTTTTGGTAAAGATAAAAAAAGTGGGGCTATTCGATCAGAAATTCCACTTCATATTTCGGTCATCCAATAATGTGAAGGAGACTTTCCATGTAGGGGTAGGATCGATGTGATTTCCGTCGGACAAAACACCGTAGATCCCCAGTCTTAGTCTTCGTTTGGAAAATTTGAAATTTCTTTCAAGTCCTGCAAGAAGTTCGTAATGCTGGTAATCAAATTCTTTCACATACAAAGCACCGAAACCAGCGACCATTCCAATTCTGGTCTTTTTCATGAAGGGGATCTTATTGACGATGGCTCCGTTATCATGATGAACAAAATGGAACTCGTAAAAAATATCTCTGGACGGTAGAGATGTGTCAAACCCCTGAAAGCTGTACAATGGATTCGAGAAGATAAAAGGGTCACTTCTTCTCTGAAATTTAAAGTCGGCATCCTTCAGGTTCTTGGCACTTAAGAATTTACCAGTTAATAAGTGATAACTCGAAGTTCCAAATGTGCTGATCTTGAAGGTTTGAGTCATACCAATTCGGGCGTATTCGTGATCAACATCACTGCCAAAAACGCTAGGAACGCCTCTTTCATAATTGAGATAAAATGTGGGGTAGCGTGAGCCAAGCAATACCTTTCGGTTCGGTTCCCTCATGTATTTCTGTTTAGGAGTATAACTGAACGTCACTGTTCCAATTAATGCTTGGTAGGACTCGAATTCTGTCGGATCATTGTTCGGAATAGCCTCGTCAAATAACGTAAAAAACTTGTATCCGTCTAAGCTCCTGCGCTCTGCAAAATTCACGTCCAGATCCATGTAGAATCCATTGAAAAGTTCACGATCATTCCCAATATTCAGCATAGTGGTTTCAATGAAATTGGATCGTTTATAAATTTGAGTAATAGCATCATAACTTCGCACCGCATCAAAGTCATGTGAAAATGAAATCCGGGCCGTTCCGAAATGAAATGGATCATACCTGTATTTTAATCGGGTGCGACCTTTGATGTCCTGGTTGAAAAAACCATAAGAAACCTCAGTATATAATTCTATAAAGCGTTCATTAGGCCATTTTTTGAAGTAATCAAACCAAGGTGATACTCTTGGGCCGGCAATATACATGGGACGAATTAGCGCCGCAGCTGATGAAAAGATCCACTGATAGCGTTTTTCTCGATTTCGGTGTTCGATTCCCCACCAGGCGATCTTCAGTAAAGTGATCCTATTGAAAACACTGTCAATAGAATCCAGGTATTCCTTACGATTATACCAGTCGTTGATACTGTCTCTTGCGATGATATATGCTCTTTCTTCATCAGTCAGATCAACCGTTCTTTTTTGTGCCCAGTAACTCGTGTCTTTATCATACGCTTCTTGCTCAGTTACTGCGACCTCTGAATTGAAGAATCGTTTCGCAAAAGCAGGCTTATAGTTGTAATTCGAAAAGGTTGCTATCGTTTTGCATTCCGATGATTCATCCTTATACTTTACTCCGTAGTTCAATGTTTGACTTTTCAAAAGGCACAATGTGTCCCCAGGATGTTCGAATTCCTGCTGAATGGAGAAGTAATCATAGATCAATAGATTACCTTTTTCCATTGTAAAATCAAGTTTCTTGACCAACCAAAGAGAGTCGATCACCCAGATATATCCTTCAAGAGTGGATGTTGAAGAATTCCGGGCTATGATCTTTATTTTATGGATTTTCTGACCATTTTCTTCATATTGTTCTTCCAGTCTGTATTTGTAGGAGAGGATTCCCGGACCCGATATTGGCGAACTCACAGGTGTTTGATGCAGGTCATCAAGGTGTAGCAGATTTTCAAAGAAGTTAAAATTGGATTTGACCGTTGTGGTATAGTACAATAATCTGTCATTACCCCTTTTTTCGTATCCATTCCTGAATTCTTTCACATCATTGGGCGGCGAAAAATTTCGTGACAACTGAACTTCAACCAAATTCATATTATTGGCTAGTTCATCTCTTTTTTTCTTTTCGATCTCAAAGGGGTCTTCGATTCCGGAAGGATCGGTTGTTGATGTTTCCTCGTCCTTGTTTTTATTTTTCGTTTCTTTTTTGTCGATCTTCTCGCTCGCCTTGATGTATACATCTACGGAATGTGGGTAATTCCATGGATTGATCAGATCTCGTTTTTCTACAACCTTCAGCATGATGTCTCGACCAGGATTTGATTTTTTTACACTGATCTCAACATCCTCCAGGTCCTGAAATTTGGTGGGTAAGAGTTGAAAATTTCGCTGGACCTCTAAATCCGAGACAGTGATGTATCCTTCTCTTGTATCATATCCTGTGGCTGAGAATACAAGAAAATATTCTCCAGGAAAAAGCCTCATTTCATAGTATCCATTTGCGTCTGCAATGGTTCTCAGTTGAGGATCGTTCTTGACGAAGATCTTTGCGAATGGGATCGGAATATTGCGCTCGTCGAATACTGTACCACTCACCAATTGCTGAGTCATCCCAAGAATAGGGAATAGGGTAAAACAGAAAATGACGAAAAATAATCTCATTTCAAAAGGTGATAACTCACGCAAGATTAAAAGTAACGAAACCAATTACAACAATTCATTGAATTTGGTTCAAAGACAAATAGTGTTGAAGAGTTGAAAATGAAAAGGATAAGCGGTAGGCGTTATTTCTCTTGTTGCTTTTTATTCATGTATTCAACATGTTTTTCCATTCTTCTCATCATCCATTTTTTAAAGAAATACATGGAGAGAGAGGTGACCACGAAAATATAGTAGAAAACCCATTTTTTCCATCCGTCTGTGTAACACATGTAAGTGGTAAACAAAAAGATCATTAGCGCGGCGAAGAGCCAGAAATAAAGCATGATCTTGTTATACGTATTCATAAGTCCAATTATTTATCGTCAAAGTTAAACTTTCCGTAGGGTTTCATGAACTCGTAATACGTGAAATCCTGTTTTGTCGTGATCCCTTTTCCAAACAATACGCCTTTGGGAGACCTTACCGTCACATCCGAAGAGGTGTAGATTGATGAATCTTTCTGATTCCAGTAGAGAATTTCAGTTTCCAATTGTTGTTTTTTCTCGTGGTTGTATAATCGGACCGAATCCTTTACGAAAAATAGTCCTTCATTGAAATTAACTTCGCCATACAAAGCACTAAGCGTAGAAACAACCTTTCCGTCGTTCGAGAAAAAATTGACTTTTAATCCGTCCTTTAGTTTGGTGATATGCTCCGGACGAGTGAATGTCTCAGCATGTTTTGCAAAGATCTCTACTCTGGCATATCCAGAGTCTGTGTAAAATACTTTCAGGTCTTTTGTTACTTCCTCAGGTGCCTTTGGATCATAGGTAACCTTTTGGATCGATTCAAGGTCATTTACGCACGAAAAAAGAATTCCTGCCAGCAATAAGCCGGCAGGAATCTGATAAGGGATGGAAATATGTTTAGAAAAACTCAACTTATTTCGAAACTGTAACGCCCCAGCAAGATAAAGTTACACTACTTACACCTGCCTCGAACCAATCACTTTCTGTAGGTCCGGCTGCGCGATATTTTGCCGCCGCAGAAGAATCTCCTGCTCTGTCAGCAACCTGAGCCGCATACAGATAATTTGCTTTTCTTTCGAAAGTACTGCTTCCACAACCGTTTGCCATATTTGCAACACATTGTGCAGCAATTTTTAGAGCAGAAGAACGATTCTTTCCTGAAATGCCTTGAGCAGTGTTGAAAGCTGTTTTGTAGCTATTCTGATCGTGGTACTGGATCTCCAGGATCGTGTACTCGATCTCATCTTTTTTATCGTCGTCTGAAGTCAATCCTTTTGCTTCTTTCAATGTAGAAATTGCTTCGCTGTACTTCTTTTTAGATCTCAAAAGTTTCGCTTTCCCAAGAACTGCATCTATGTTCGATGGATCTATCGAGATCAATGTATCCATCAACATTTCATATTCTTTGCTGTCTGTACAGCCTTTTGCTTCTAATAGACTAATAAAGTTGTTTACAGATGCCTTTTTTACGTCCTTATCTTGTGAGAAAGACCCCATAAATCCTTTTAAATCTGGCAGGATATCATCACAACTCTTCACCAATGCATTGAAGTAAGTAGTCAGGTTTTCCTGAGCTTTTACAGACATGTTCGCTTCACTTACCAGCTTAGAGAGAAAGAAATATTCAGTAATCAATTTACTCTTTATTTCTGCTTTTTTATCAGCAGCAGCTTCTGTATATACTACGTACAAGTTATAGTAGTAATAAGATACATGACCTTCGTTTGCTGAAGTTCCAGTCTTGTGGATCCCTCTGTCAAAAAGTTCATTTGCTTTAATACGATTTGGCTTCGAAGCCTGAATCATATATGTTGCTCTGATCAGATCATTCTCTTCTTCGTAATGTCCCGCAGTCTCCATACGATCATACACTCCAACAACTGTGTCGATGTATGCTGTTTTTCTTGCTTTGTCAGATTCAGTTGCAATCGCATTTCTCAAAGATCCTACAAGACGATTGTAGTTATCTTTATCATATCCGCCACAGATCTGCTCACCTTTGATGTAATAAGCTGAAGCTCCCTGATAGTTTTTGATCTTTAATTCTTCTCCTGCAAGAAAACGCATTCTAAGACATTCTCTTTCCTGATCTGTTTCTTGAGCTGTTATTTGAAAAGCAGCTGCTAGTAGTACTGTGCTTAATAATAGTTTAGCAATTTTCATTTTAACGTATGTTTAATCCAGTTTTCGTTTTCTGAACCATCTGTCGTAGAAGGATGGTGAAATAATTACTCCAAAATTCATTCCTACAAATGACTCGTTCAATCCATCCTCTAAACCGTTTCCTCGTTTCCCGATCGTTACCGAGAGATTGATCGATGAAAGTGCCTGTTGAGCTAGGATCGGCAACCCAATCCCAAATGTTGTGCCAAATTCACTGATTCGCGACGAATTTTCATAATAGGGAAGCGTAGATGTGTAAAAACCAACACGATACCTCATTCTTTCTATGAAATTAGTCGTCACTGCATTCTCAATGAATTTGATCTCAGGCGTAAATTGTATACCTCCTGATATCTTAGTCGTTTTGACATAATTGAACTCCTCGGTTACATCATTGAATGTACTTGAGAATTTTGTCCAGTCATTAGAAGAATAATTGAAATGGATCTGCCATTCAGAATTTCTTGAGCGATTACTGTTATCCAAAGCATCTTTTCTGATCAAATAAGAGAATCCTACGGAATAAGCAGGGGATAAATTCAATGAACCTTCAACATTTGTCGTGTCGTAAAGCAATGAATAGGTGTTGGGATTTGTCACATTTCCAGCTGCAAATAACTGTCGATCCAAATATCCCTTTGCTTTTTGCATGGGTTCCATTGTGGCTCCGATCTTGAAAGAGTGAACTTTGTTGATCGTTTGGTGCAAATAGGCTCCCAATTCGTAGTGAAATGACTTGAATCGATAAGAAGTTTTCTCGACACCACCAGAAAACGAATTAAATTGAACAAGGTAACTTTTTCTTTGGTTGGTTGAAGATCCAAAAAGATAACCAAGGTTTGCTCCGACTGAAAGATGAGTTCCTTTAAATTTTAACACAGTTGAACTAAGTCCTAAAAAAGCCTCGTTTACACCTCCATTCCCATCATAGATGTAGTGAACAGAATCTGTTCCTACGGAAACCTGATCGTGGATTTCATATCCTCTACGGCTGAATGGTCTTAATCCAAAGGCCAAACCAAAGTGATTTCTCATTGGAATTGCAAGCACGAAATGATCGACCATTCCGAATCCATTCGTAACACTATTCGTTCCCTGAGTATAAGAGGAAACTCTTCCTTCCAATCCCAAAGAAAATAAGGGTTGTCCTTTGCTTAGACTATTGTAGGAAGCAGGATTTCTGTAGTTCAAATAGGTTGAATCAAAAAATGCAACCGAAGATTGCCCCATGGCACCACTTATTGCATCTCCGCTTGTATACCTTTCACCATAACCGTAAGAGCTAAACGGTGAATGAGTTGTCAGCTGAGCACTTACCGAGCAAGCAAGCAACAAAAAAACACTTAATATCGATCTATGCATTCAGCTTATATAATTGATATATCCCCTTCAGGGTCAAATTTTCGTCCACAAAGATGTTATTTTTTCCTCCGAAATCAAAGTATTGAGCATCTCCGCCGGTCACAAAAAAAGTTAAGCCCTTGTAACTCTGCTCATAACGTTCGATCATGCCGTTTATTTCGGACAGTAATCCATTGACTACCCCGCTGTGAATACTCGAAGTCGTAGAATCGCCGGTTAACATGGACTTTGCTTTGAAATCCAACAAAGGAAGTGCTGCAGTAAAGTTATTTAGCGCCTTGTAGCGGAGGTCAATGCCCGGGCTTATTGATCCCCCGATGTATTTCCCTTCGATTACGGCATCAAACTTTACACAAGTACCAATATCAATGGAAATCGATGATTGATCTTTTTTTAATGCGTGAATGGCAACAGCATTACACCATCTGTCGACGCCGAGGGTGGCCATTGATTTGTATACCGAACTCAGGTCGGATTTTATCGATGTATTTATTAGAGTGGCATTCGGTAATAATGAAAGTAAATCCTTGGTGTCCTGTTCAATCAAGACAGAACAAAGCGCAGATTTATTGATCTCAGAAAACTCTTTATTAAGTAAGGATTCTTTGAATTCAGCAAAGCTTGTTCGATTTACAGAGTATACTTGATCATCAATGAAAATTGCGACTTTCACAGAAGTATTTCCTGCATCAATAACAAGTATTTTGCTGGTTTCAGGCATTTTCTTCAGTATCTGTATTGAGCCCCAAATTCGTCAGGGGTTTTCTTTTGAACGCGGCTTTCCGGTCAAACAAATATCTATACGTTGCCATTTCCCTGTATTTATTGGCTCCCAATCCTTTAACGATTGAAATCATTTTAGGATTGAAATCTCCGATCCAAGTAATGACAAGATCTTTATAGTGGCCTTCTTTTTGGATCGTATCTGCCATGTATTGAAAGATCATTCCTTCCACTCCTTTGCCTTGGAAATCGGGATCGATGCCGAATACCATACCAAAACAACGTCTTACGGTTCTTCTCTTTTTGTGATAAAGGAATTTCAGTTTACCCCACCAATTCAGGTTTCCATTGACGTATCTGAAGATTTGATTGATTTCCGGCAATTGAATATACATTCCGATTGGTTTCCCGTCGTAATATGCGAAGAAAACTATTTCCGGGTCTACTACAGGTTTTAAGCCTTTAAAAATTGATACAGCTTGGGACTTAGACATCTCTGAGAATCCCGTTTGGCGATTTGCCCAAGCTCTGTTGTAAACCATTCTAAATTCTTCAGCATAGGATTCAAAACGCGACATATCAAGACTTTCTACCTTAAAGAGAGGATCACTTAGCAGATTTTTTGCTCTTTCTGCGAATTTATCTTGTAGCGGATCAGAGATCTTGCGGAAAAAGATCTCTTGTTTGAAATAGATCTGGAACCCGTAATTCTCAAAGAACTTTAAATAGTATTCCGGATTATAATTTTGAAAATAATACGGTGGTTCATTAAAGTTTTCAATGATCAGTCCCCAGTATTGATGATTCTCCCCAAAGTTAATGGGACCATCCATCTGAGTCATGCCTTTCGATTCCAACCAGTTTTTTGCTGTATCGAACAAAAGGAAAGCGGCATTTTGATCATCAATGCATTCAAAAAAACCACAACCGGCAGGGTGCTCTTTGCTGCTACCATTGACCCAGGCTGCAATGCGCCCGATCACTTCGTTGTTGTCGTTGAATAATAACCATCTTTTAGCCTCACCTTTTCGCCACATCTTGTTTTTCTTCGGATCGAAGAT
>CALCCB010000119.1 GCA_937899625.1 uncultured Bacteroidota bacterium | reverse complement strand
ATGAAGAAAACACGAAATATGGAAACGCCAAAACAGACAGAGTGCAGGAGAATGAAAATGGCCCATGATATGAAGAAAACACGAAATATGGAAACGCCAGAGCAGACAGAGTACAGGAGAATCAAAATGGCTCATGTTATGCAGGAAAGAAGAAAAATAGAAACACCAGACCGTGTAGAGCTCATGAGTAGAAGAGGTGAATTTGGAGGAATCAATTTGGAAACTAGAACCGGTGATAAGGATAATGGAGATGAAAATGTGCCTTTTATATCTCAGTCAATTGAAGTTGAGCTTTCAGTAAAAAAAGCCTTTGAACATCTAATGAAGACAAAAGTTGGACCAGATGAGAAAATTCCTGATGAGTTATTGGAAAAAATCAATACATCATTGTCATCATACAAAACAGAAAACACTGTTCATATTCCAATTTATGACCAACTTCATCAGGCTAATGTTTGTGTGATTTGTGATCGCTTCATTACAGGAACAGCAGAATTATTTTGGATCCATAAGAATACACTTCTTCAACATAAGTCAAGACTTCAAATCCAAGATCTCAATCCAAATTTGCAACAATGTTATAAAGTTGACGATCATGAATTAGATGGATTATTGTTATCACCAAGGGCAAGAGTCAAAATCACAGGGGAGTATCTATGTTGTTCACAGTGTAACAAAGCCCTCAAGATTGACAAAATGGATAAAAATCCGCCCAAATTTGCAATAGCAAATAATTTTGCAATTGGATCTCTACCACAATATCTCTCCAATTTGTTAACTGATGTGACAAGTCCATTATTATCTCCTATAAGGCCATTTGTATATGTGATGTCGTATTATGGTGGTGCTCATAAATCAATTACTGGGTCATATTCTTTCTTTAACCAAGATGTGGAAAAAAATATTGGAACTCTAAATTATCATGCAAATACCACAAGCTCAATGAATGTTTATGTGGTAATGAGTGGGAATTTTATGCCAAATCAGAGACAAATAATCAAGTCTAGATGTCAAGTTGATATTGGACATTTTCAAAGAATATATACCTGGCTCAGGGAAAACAATCCAATTTATTCTAAAATGGCAGATATTCCAAATTGTCCCATGCCGATTATAATAGAAGATGAAAATGGAATTGATGAAGAGTCTGAAAATGGAAATTTGGAAAAACAGATTGAAATCCAATATTGGTTCCCGAATAATGGAAATCCAAATAATTCAACATCTACATTCACATCTGAAAGTCATCTTGTTGATGCGCTACTCAAATGCAAAGAACCAACTTTGATTTTTACTTCCAAAAATTATCAACCAGATTACAAAATATTCCTTCCTCAAGTATTTCCACTTACTTTTCCTTTTGGTGTTGGTGGCCTTGAAGAAAACAGAAGAAACCATGTCTCTGTTGAGGAGTGTTTAAAGCATTATCTGAACATATCATTACCCATGTTTCAACATTCAGACATTATTCTACTAATTAGCCACATGTATTTTCGAAAAAAAAGTTTCCAATCAGCTTATTTGAAGTGTAAGTCAAGATCATCTTTGAATGGATGTACAACCGGTGAACATCTGTCCAAAATTTCTGAATCCGAAATATTGGAATTATCCAAAAAAACAAAAAAGGATGTTAACAATCAAATTGGACGACCCCCAAATCAGCTTATTCATACAGTTTCTGCTGCATGTAAAAGTATTCCATACAGTGACGAGGCCGCAAAAGAAGCAAGGGCCAAATTGTTCTCAATGTGGTATACATTTGGTCCTCCAGCAGTTTTTTTTACAATTTCTCCAGGTGATGAATGCAGTTTTCGTATTAAACTATATTTAAATTTGAAAATGGACATGTTACCACAACCAACAAGTGATGAAAGTGATCTTATTGCAGATTTCCATTTTCGGTCCAAATTAAGAATTGACAATCCTGGAGCTTGTGCTAGAGAGTATAATTCCATTATGCAAATTATTATGGAAGCATTGATAGGATGGGACTTCAAGGAGAAGAAACAAACGTCGTTGGGTATATTTGGGAAAATATTGGGTTTTAGTGATACTTCAGAGGAACAAGGAAGGAAAACGTTACACTCTCATGTATTACTCTTTATTGCACTCTTTGATAGATTGATTAGTTTATTATGGTCCGATTCTGAAAATGTTAGAAAATTGGCCAAAGAAGAACTTATTCGGTACATGTCAAAAGCTATGAGTTCGTCATATGAGTTGGTAGAGGAGGATTTCTCTCATGAAAAGAAAGGAGAAAAATTGGATTGTTCTAATTCTACATGTCAAATTGTTCCATCAGTTGTTCATAATCAGGTATTGCGAAATATGAGGCATCAAAGATATTGTCACATTTTGAAGGGATTTGTTGGAAAATGCGACGGTTGTGGTCAAAATTTTACAAGTTCAAGTTTAATTTGGAATGCAGTAAAAAATTGGAAGGCAAAATTGGACAACAATGACATTTCCAATTATTTCATTTTGGATCAAATTCTACCATTATCAAGAGAACGAATCGACTGTCTGGCAATGAGGTACAGCTATGATATGGAATACTTCAATAGATTCAAATGCGATGAAATGGAGAAGATCCTGAAATCCATTATTTTATTCCGATTTAATGAACATGATTTTCATCATCGTAAGGGTTGCTTCAAAAAAACAGAAGAATGTCGATTTCATTATCCAAAAAAACTTCAAGTTGAAAATGAATTGATCATTGATTGGACGTCTACGCCATCAAAATGGATTTCTGCTATTGGAAACTCATCGACTAAATTATGTTATCCTTTTACGATGGAAACCAAAAGACATATTCCAGATTTGTTTCTCAACACTAATAACCCATTTGTTTCCAAAATATTTGGATACAATAATAATGTCACGATGGGGAACAGAAATTGCATCTATTATGTGACATTATATAATACCAAGGGAACACAGGAAGAGGAACAATTTCCATATTTGAAGCATTGTACAGCTCTTGCAAAAAGATTACAGAGATTGCGACAAATTCAGAATAATGTTTCAAACCAAATTACTGAACAAGGGGGAGATGAGTATACTACCCAGGTTCCAAATTTTTCTGTTGGTTTGGGTCATGTGTTGTCAGGAATAATGGCTCATTTGTCTTCTACTGTCATAAGCGCAACAATGGCATGGCATCTTGTGAGTAATGATTCAAGGTTCAAATTTTCCCATGAATTTTCCCATATTCTATTATCCCAATTTGAAAGTTGGTTAAGAGATGAGGATATAAGTTTCCGTTTTCGAAGGTGTAAAAAAATGGAAACTGGGTGGATCGATTCCAATTTGTTTCAATATTTGTTCAGGCCTACATACGACCAATTTGATTCTATTTGTGTTTGGGAATTTTTCAAGGACTATCAAATGCGGCTCATAACATCCTTGTCTTCTCGACAAATTGAAAATTTGGACAATGACTTTGAGGAAAACCAATTTTTTAGATTTGATGAAAAATATCCAGGATACAGATTTGCATGTTTGGAAAGACTCAAAGACAGTAGGATCCCCATGCTTTACTATAATGATAGTATACCTGATCTAGAATTATGCAAGGTTGACAATTTGGCTAATGAAGAAGAAGTAGATGCTGCAACCCAGAATATCCGGAATGAATATGCTTCTAAGATGTTACTACTGTTCTTGCCATTTAGAGATATAGAAGAAATACCATTATTTGAAGACAGATGGGAATTCTTCTTGGATGCCTATGAAAAAGGTTATCTATATTGGGATGCTCCAAGATTGATGCAAAATATACAGGATGTAGAGAATAGCAAAAAAATTGTATCGGTAAATGATGAACTTACAAAAACTACCAATGGCGTCAAAATGGGAATAGATTTAGAAGAAGAATATGGAAATTTGGACATGTCTGATGAAGAAGAAATTTGCGAGCATTCGTCTGACTATCACTATCCAAATGAAGTTGATTGTGATTTGATTATGGAAGAATTTGGAATTATGGAAACTGACTTGCAAAAACATGTTTACGACGAAAATTACGTGGGAAGTCTAAGTAAGGAAATGGATGATATTCATGTTATTAACAATTCAGTCCAAGCAACTTCGTCAGTTTTTCTTGTTCGAGATGATATTGAGCCGATTCCGAACACTTCTCTTGAAAATACAGTTTTGGTTCCAAATTCTACATGTGACGTTGTTAGACTTGTTTTGAATTTGGATAAAGCTTCTGAATATGGAAGTATTAACTGGTCGGATATGGTCGATGATCCAAATTTCAATTTTCAAGAATTTTTTATGTCAATGAAAAGTTGTATTCAGTATTATAATTTGGACACAAAACAAACTGCAGCGTTTAACGTTATATGTTCGTCTTTCATGCTTCCTTTCTTGAATGATCCAACGGTAACGAAATTTGGAAGTAATGCTGAGAGAGAAAATGCCACCAAAATTTTATTGGAAAAAGGAGCTCAATCAGGTCTTATAATGAACCTAGCAGGCTCTGGAGGTAGTGGGAAGAGTTTTGTCTTGAATGCAACAAGATCTTTTTGTAGACAATTTTGCAGAGCAATCAATCAACCTTTTGACGATTCTGTGTACATTGTATCGGCTACAACAAATACAGCAGCTGCTCAAATTCATGGTGATACGATCCATTCAATAGCTGGTTTACGGAGCAAGTTGTCCAATATAATGAAATATGGAAAAGTAAATTGGAAGTTGACAAAATTGCTGTTTATTGATGAAATCTCAATGCTAGATGTGAAGGATTTTTTGAAATTGGACAAGTATTTACGACATATTTTGGCTCAATATTATCCTGATGCAATCAATTTACCTTTCGGTGGACTGAATATTGTCCTTTGTGGAGATTTTTCACAGTTGAATCCAATTGGAAGAGATGTTATTTATGATCGCAACATCAATGCATTATGGAATTTGATAAACAGGGTAGTCATCCTTAATTGGAAAAATCATCGGTTTTCGAAAGATCCAAATTGGGGAAAAAGCTTGCAACGAATCCATCTAGGAAAAACAGAGAAAGAAGATGTTGAAAAAATCAACACGAGGGTGGTCGGGCCGAATTTGTCATTACCAACACATGAAGATCTAGAAGGTGCAGATGTAACATATGCATGTTCGACAAACGCGGAGAGAAACTTGATCAGTGACAATATTTTTGCCAATATTCTTAAGCATCGACATCCAAGGGAAACTGA
This sequence comes from uncultured Bacteroidota bacterium, assembly GCA_937899625.1. Lineage (GTDB taxonomy): Bacteria > Bacteroidota > Bacteroidia > Flavobacteriales_D > Crocinitomicaceae > M0103. The sequence continues at coordinate 1,691 of CALCCB010000119.1, read as the reverse complement.
AGATTTTGAAGTTCCAAATCAAACAGTAATAATAAAGGGGAACTTTGAAAATTGGAAATCAAACGAGCCTAAATCATCTGTATATCATAAATTGGTACACAGCAAATGCGGTGATGATAATGTTCAATCTGGAAATGGACAAAATATAATAAGGGTAGATCCATGTCTTAAGTTGTTTTTTGGATGTCCAATAATGGTCAGTACAAATGAACATAAACATATTGGTGTTGTAAAGGGTACTACGGCAAAGTTCAGAGGGGTTCAATTGAAAGAAAGCAAAAATATGAAAATGGAAATTTGGAATGGGTATAAAGTCTATACAGTGGACGCAAAAGATGTTGAATATATAATATGCGACCATGTAAAGAAGGATGATAGTGAGCCTACCAGATCATTTAAACTTCCAACGAAAAGTTTTCCAGTAACTGTCAAATTTCCAATTGGAGGATCCAAATTTCTTAAATTGGAAAAGGCAAGAATTATCCAATTTCCCATAAATAACGACTTGGCAACTACTGGCCACAAGTTACAGGGTATGACAAAGAAGTATCTTATTATTGCATCACTCAACTACAGTACAGCTAATTGGATATATGTGGTATTGTCCAGAGTTACAACACTAAATGGATTGTTTCTACTGCAACCACTGAAAAACAATTTTAATCCGCAACCTTCAAAATTACTTAAAGAAGAATGGAAGTTCCAGAGAACTTTGGAAATCGAAACACTACTCCACTTACAGCAATCCGGGCATTTCCCCTCTGATATTGATGTTTTTAGAACAACACCAGAGATTCCAACAACAGAAAATGATAATAGAATCCAAATTGCGAAGAAATTGTCAACACCTGTAAGAAAGAGAGCACACTTGAAGAAAAATAAAAATGGAAATATGGATATACTCGATGTTGGACCCGCAACGACTCTGAATAATTTTGATTTATGGCTTTGTCATAATGCACTGAAGCGGATCCCTCATAGGACACCACAATATGGAAATTGTCTTTTTGAGAGTATTGCTAATGCACTGCCAATTTGGAATGGCAAACCCGTTGAATTAAGGCTAAAATCTCTAAAGTGGGCTCAAATGCAGGTTTCAAAAGGAACCGAATGGGGAAAACAAATGTGGAAACGATTTGATGAAACAAAAGGTAACCCTGACACCTATGGTAAAAACAGTTACTTGGATTATCTTGTATTCTTGATGGACCCACAAATATATGGAACAGAATATGACATTATTATGTTATGTGAATTCCTTAATGTATGTATTGAAATTTATTCGTCATCATTGGTCAAATTTGAAGATGGAAAGCTTGTATGCCAAAAACCATTGTTAATTGGAGACTTGAATTCCCCAAAAATACTACTTTGGCATTACAAAGAACACTATGAACCGATTGTTAAAATTGGAGTTAATATTTAAATATAATATACTACTTTTATTTGTATAATTTTGATGTTATTATTATTTTCCAATTTCCTACGAAAAAAAAAATCCAATTTTTCCCATATTTATAATCATGGGATCCAAATTTCTTAAATTGGAAAATACAATAATTATCCAGATTCCCATAAATAACGACTTGGTAACTACAGGTCAGAAGTTACACGGTGGTGCCTTAATGACGAGGATGACCACAATCCAACAATAAATGAATGTTTTTTTTTTTTTCTTTTTTTTTTTTTTT
>CALCCB010000118.1 GCA_937899625.1 uncultured Bacteroidota bacterium | reverse complement strand
ATAAGATCATGATCACACATGGAACGATATTGACCGATCAACTCAAGTAAATAAACATCTTTCTCGTCAAGAACGTGCTGAATGAGTCTTTCCCAAATGATCTCAATTGCTTCAGAAGACGGATGCACAAGATCCTTCTTATAAAAGCGATAATCCCTTAATTCATCGATCAGAATCTCATACGAAGGAAAATAAAAAATATCATCTTTTCCTGACAATCGATAAGCCAATTCGATCAAACGGGCCTTGCTTCTGTTGTTTTCAACCAAGCCTTCCTTGCTATGACGCACAGGACTAACTGTTAGAACTATCTTGACTGAGGGATTTACTTTCTTGATCTTGTCTATGGTCTCTAACCAATTCTTTTCCATTTCCTCCACCGATGACAATCTCTTCTCAAAATGCTGTGAAGGAACTTTATGACAATTAGCTACTACTTCTGCGGATTCCTTTTCGATGTAACCCCATGCTGTTCCAAATGTTATAAATATCACTTTAGAACTGAGCAGGTATTTTTTAAGTTGTTCGTTCCGCTCATTTAATCTCTCGATCAACTGTTCTGGATCCGTCCCATAGATCTGGGATCCGGCATTATAAGACAAAATAATTCCATCCCTCTCTACTTGTCGCACCTTCATTTGATCAGACAATCCTTCCAATATGTTCCTGGCGATCACGTCAGGGTGAAAGATAGTACCATGCGGATTGGAAAGTGAATTAAAACTGAAGTATGAAAACTTAGCACCTATATCATCTGAAAAACAACTCCCTAGTAACAAAATGTCGTCTTCGTATCCTATTCGAAATGGAAATTCGTTGATGACAGTTTGGAGCATGAATTTCCTCATAATCCCATCAATACTTTAGCATTTTCTATTGCCGCGCTATCAATTCGCTCACCGCTCATTAAACGAGCAACTTCCTCGATGGACTCTTCTTTACTTAGCTTTCGAATGTTGGTGAATGTACTTTCACCCGTTGACGATTTTTCTACTTTCAAATGATGTTGTGCTCTGGCTGCCACTTGTGGTAAATGTGAGATCGCCATCAACTGCATGTTACTGCCCATTTTCAAAAGCAATTCTCCTATTTTTTGAGCAACCTCTCCTGAAACTCCAGTGTCGATCTCGTCAAACAAAACTGTCGGTAATTGCTTTTTCTCTGAAACCAGCCTTTGAAGCGCTAACATCACCCTGGATAATTCACCACCGGAAGCAGCCTTTTCGATCAATACAGGCGCCACGCCTTTGTTTGCTGAAAAATACATTTTCAAATCCGTTATACCTTGATCATTCAAAGTTCCTCGCTCTTCCAATTGAAAATGAAGAATCGTTTCCGGTAATTTGAGATCCGACAAAAGTGACTTAATTTTTAACTCGATCGAATCGACACTATTTTTTCTGGTATTATGGAGATCTTTAGCAAGAATCATCAACTCAGAATTCAGATCCTCCACTTCTTTTTCAAGTAGCGAAATTTCTTCAAGTATTCCGTCCTCATTGGTGACCCGTGTTTGCAATTCAGACATGAAAATGACTAGTTCGGACTGATCTTTTAACCCATGCTTATTCAAAACCAGATTGTATCGATCCAATTTATTTTCAAGCTCCTCCCTACTCATTTTAGGACTATCCAAATCATATGCTATCTCGGATGCTTCGCTGGAAAGCTCTTTTATTTCAATCAACAGCGAAGACAAACGTTCATGGAGATCTTTCAAACGATCACTCTTCATATCGATCTTATCCAGTGTATTCTTTGCCTTTATCAGTCTACCAACAAGACTCTCATCACCTTCATTCATTTCAGAAACAGCCTGAAGTGCCCCTTTGATCTTTTCAGAATTCTCAATAAAACTATACTCCTCTTCGATCGACTTGTAATCCGTCTTTTCTAATTGCAAAGACTCAAGTTCCTTTAATTGAAAGTCAATGTAATCTTTCTCCTGCATTGTCTTTTGCTGTTCAGCTTTAAGAGACTCCAGTTTTTGTTTTTGTTTTTTAAAAAACGTGAATTTCTTCTGGAATCGAGCCTTTTCCTCGGTAGTACCTACAAGTATGTCCAGAATCTCTAACTGATATTCAGGGTCTTTCAATTCGATCGTGTTGTACTGCGAATGAATGTAGATCAGCTTTGTCATAAACTGACGCATTACACCCAATTGTACCGGAGTATCGTTAATGAATGCTCTTGATCGTCCTGTTTTACTAATCTCTCGTCGAACGATCAATTCATCCTCAACCTCCAGGTCATTCTCAGCATAAAGTTCATGAAAAACAAGCTCTTCAGTCTTAAAAACTGCTTCTACAGCGGATTTATCTCCATCCGTTCCGATTACATTAAAGTCGGCTCTTTCACCAGACAAAAGATTTAGCGAATTCAAAAAAATCGACTTTCCGGATCCGGTTTCACCTGTGATAACAGTAAAACCTTGATCAAAGGACAAGGTAAGTTCTTTGATCAATGCAAAGTTTTTAATACTAAGATGACGGATCATCAGTTTAGAATTTCCTGATACCTTGAAGCGTTAGCCGGGTCAATCCTTTTTAAAAGATTCACCATTTCGTTTTTATCCTTCAATTCTGCATCAGAATACAAACTCTTGATCTCATCTCTTTTCGCCTGAACGAAATTCAATGTATTCACAGAATTGGGACGAGTAGCTGCTACTTTATTCAATTTAGAAAGAGCATCAAAAATGGCTTGACGACCTGCAATTTTATCATCGTAAAGCATATCCACTCCTTTACGGTGATATTCATAACTACATTCTCTAAGTGGCTCAAACAATTGATGAAGAATATTATCAACGAGGTAAAAGCGATTTCGTTTTCCTGCCTCATTGGATTTCCAACCGGCAAGAGGTGAAACCTGCGCATTCGAAACTATGTTTTGCGCTTCTGTAAAATACGGAGTTCCTCCTTTCAATGAGAACGTATCATAATCCATCCCAATGATGAAATAGGCATAGAAAGCGAGAATTGACGTCAAATTGTCTCTGTATTGATTCGGAGCATAAACTAGGACGGCATTCCTACTGTATGAAAACTGTACATCATCGTCCTGAAAATTGAAAATGGTCGTATTGTAGGACGAATTAAATGCTGGTCTCGAAGACTGAACCTGAATAGATCCTTTGTAGTTTCCAGTTGAAGGAATTTCATTGATCTGAAGCTGAATATTGCAATTGATCCTTTCTTCAACTTTGAATTTATCTTTCGTCCATTGAGTTGTATTCATTAGATCATAGATCGTCTGCTTCAGCTGATCAAAGATCTCCTTCTCAACGGAGGTAACTTCCAATCTGGCATCAGTAATGATACTAACCTGACAGTTCAATTCCTGGGCATGACCTCTGCCAATAACAAGACTGAAAAGAAATAATACAACAATTCTCATTTCAAGTTTTCTACTACAACATTCACAATATCTTTTGCCGATTCGGACTTAGACTTTAACTCAAAAACCGTCAAGTTATTGTTAGCATCTAAGATAGATATTTTATTTGTATCAACTGAAAAGCCTGCCCCCTCTTCCGTTGAATTATTCATGACAATAAGGTCAAGGTTTTTCTTCAACAACTTTGCTCTACCATTTTCGATCATGTTCTCAGTTTCCAATGCGAAACCCACTAAAAACTGACCTGACGATTTATTAGATCCAGCCCATTCAAGAATATCCGGATTTTTAACGAGCTCCAATTTCAGCTCATCATCTTTCTTTTTGATCTTCTGATCAGCTTTTTCTTTAGGACGGTAATCTGCTACCGCAGCCGAAAAGACACCGACATTAGAGTCTGACCAGTGTTTTTTTACTTCAATGAACATATCATCGGCACTGGTCACTTTAATGATCTTCAAGCTAGGATGTTCAAGCTGAAGATTAGTCGGACCTGAGATCAAAACAACCTCTGCACCTTCATTTAACAAAGCTTGCGCTATTGCATAACCCATTTTGCCTGAAGAATGATTCCCAATAAATCGAACAGGATCAATTGCCTCATAGGTTGGTCCAGCTGTGATCAATACTTTTTTGGAAATAAGTTTTCCCTTGTTTTTGAAATGCTCTTCTATCTTAGCATGAATGGTTTCCGGTTCAGCCATTCGCCCTTCTCCTTCGAGTCCGCTGGCAAGTTCTCCACTTTCGGCAGGGATTATTTGCACACCATCCTTTATGAGTTGATCAAGATTTCTTCGTGTGGTTGGATGAGCGTACATGTCCAGATCCATGGCTGGCGCAACCATTACTGGCCCTTTCATTGATAAAAAAGAGGCTAACAAGAGGTTGTCACATCCGCCATTGACCATTTTACTCAATGTATTTGCTGTAAGTGGTGCGATCACCATTAAGTCAGCCCATAATCCATAATCCACATGATTACTCCACTCCCCTGTCTGTTTGTTCCAGAATTCAATACCTACCGGATTCCCAGACAAAGTTGAAACAACCAAAGGGCTTATAAAATCACAAGAGGCAGGAGTCATTATACACTTGACTTCTGCCCCTGATTTTTTTAATAACCTGATGAGAAATGCAACCTTATATGCCGCTATTCCACCTGTTATACCAATAAGGATGCGTTTACCACGCATTGGAATTATTTTTCTTCAGCTTTACGGATGTAAATCTGATCATGTTCTAATTCTTCGATCGCTAAAGCAACTGGCTTCGGCAATTTTTCATAAAACTTTGAAATTTCGATCTGCTCTCTATTTTCAAAGATCTCTTCAAGATTGTCTGTAGAAGAGGCAAATTCCTGAAGTTTTTGAGTAAGCTCTTCTTTTACTTCAACACTGATCTGGTTCGCTCTTTTTGAAAGAACCACGATCGCTTCATATACATTCCCAGTCTGATCTTCCAATTTAATGGTGTCACGAGTAACTGTAGAGCGCTCAGCAGAACTATTCTTAATATTCATAAGGTATTAATTTCCGGATGTTAATGTTTCAAGTTCCTTGTTCAACAGGTCAAAATAATTGTCGACTTCTCTTTTGTACCTTGAATCAGGGAATTCGGCGACAAAGTTACGACTTCTTTCAATAGATTCTTCAATCCTTTCTCTTTTTTTCGATTCAATACTGTTTTTTGACAACATGTATGAATTTCGAACCAATTGATAATAGATCTCTTCACGTTTATCAGAACGTGGGTGATCTTCCATGAAAGTCAATGCAGACGTTACGGCTGCTCTGTAATCTTCCATCTTCACATACAACTTTACAGATTCATAATCCTTACGTTCAAGTTTAGTGCGGAGGCGATCCATAATATGGTTACAAGAATCTACTAAAGAAGATGCTGGATAGCGATTAATGAACTGCTGTAGATCGTTTATAGCCAATTCAGTTTCCTGTTGATCCAAAGTGTGGTCGGGCGAATTATTCACAGAACACATTGCGGATAAGAATAGGGCTTCTTCACATTTTACACTCACTGAGAATCGTTGAACGAAGGTACCAAGGTAATATCCCGCCATGTAAAAATCCTTACCCAAATAGTAGGCTTTGCCTATACGGAAATACGAAAGTTCACCTTCACCAGTTTTTGGCATTCTTTGATAGATCTGTTCGTAAAGTGTTATGGATTGAAAAAGCGAATTATCCTTGATCTTTGGGTTTCCAAATCGATCAATTTTCAATTCTCCGTTTTTCTTGTATTGATAACTTTGACCTTTATCGTACAGCTTGTTCGCTTCCTTCAGCTTTAACTCATAATCATCACCTTTAACGATGGAGTTATAGTCTGAACAGGAGACAAATCCGAATCCAATTGAGAAGAATAATAATGTGATCAGCAACTTCATTGGCAACAAAAGTAAAAGAATTCAGCTGATATATCCATTTTGTGATTTCGAATTAGACACAGATTTTCACAAGAAATCTTAAAATCACCTCACTCTTAGGCTTCGACCGATCTGAATTGTCGTCGTTGGACGAATTCCGTTCAACTGACAAAGCTTAGAAACTGTTGTCTTATTTCTAGCAGCGATCGCGGTCAGGGTATCACCAGAACGTACTTTATAATACACTCTGTTCGTATTATTAACAGCTGCATATGTAGCACTTTCACCATGCTCTTCCTGATCAGTTGGTTTTGCTCCGGGACGGAACAATCCTTTGTGCACCATAAGGTTCTCATCCTTACACTGTCTCATTTCGAAATCGATGATCTCTTCTGGATTCATCGGAGCATCAAAAAATCTAACCTCAAAATGCAGGTGCGACCCGTAAGATCTTCCTGTGTTTCCGCCAAGACCTATGGGTTCTCCTGCTGCAACATCCTGGTCTGGAACTACAAGCAGCTTGCTTAAATGCGCATAGAATGTCTCTAATCCGTTATAATGGCGAACGATCACAAGGTTTCCGAATCCTCCGTCATTAAATTTTGCATATCGGATCTTTCCCGACCAACAAGAATAAACAGTATCACCCGTTTCAAGATCGAGATCAATACCATTGTGATAACGGCCAGATCGATATCCATACCTCGAAGTAACAATTCCTGATACCGGTGGATAGAATTCACTGTGTTGATCTTCAAGCACACACAACCATAACGTGTCTCTTAATCTTGAAAGATCGTTCTCACGATCAGAAGTATAACATACATCATGATCCCAGGTTTGAACGAATTGATAGAAAGTATCCTCTACGAGAAGGGCGTTCAACTTTGTATTTAGAATACCGTCAAATCCAATATCATCAAGGTACTGCCAAGTTCTGTCATTGTAGATCACTAGCGGGCCGTTGATCGTTTCAACTGTATCAATAGGAGTCTGGGCAAAGCTTTTGCCGAACAGAAAAATGGAGAAAAGAAGAAAATATAATCTGATCATGTCCCTTGCAGAGGATTTAATCTTTCTAGTTTGAAGTTCAAAGATAATAAAACACTCTTACTTCTTT
>CALCCB010000117.1 GCA_937899625.1 uncultured Bacteroidota bacterium | reverse complement strand
GTGGTTTATCTGTTCCTATGGCCTTGTTTATTTCGGTGTTGGAGTTGTTGGTAGCGTTCTTACAAGCTTTCCTTTTTGCATTGCTTTCAGCATTGTTTATCGGAGCTGCTGTTGAAGAGGCACACCATTAATAGTTTGTAATTTTTTAATCTACATAGTATGTACGGAAGTATAGCAGCAATTGGAGCAGGTCTAGCAGTATTAGGTGCTGGATTGGGTATTGGACGTATCGGTGGTTCAGCAATGGACGCGATCGCTCGTCAACCAGAAGCTTCAGGAAAAATTACAACCACAATGATCATCGCTGCGGCCTTGATCGAAGGGGTTGCGCTTTTCGGAGTAGTAGTTGGTCTACTAGGAGGAGCAAAGTAATATACGGTGAGCTGCCTTAACGGTTGGTTAAGGCAGCTCATTATTTGAATGAAATTGTAAATAACCATATTTAGAAGTAAATAAAATGGATCTTATATTACCAGATTTCGGTCTTTTATTTTGGACAGCATTAGTGTTCATTTGTTTGTTGTTTGTATTGACAAAATTCATTTGGAAACCAATTTTGAGTGCTGTTAATGCAAGAGAACAAAAAATCGCTGAATCTCTTGATTTGGCTGAAAAGACTAAAGAAGAGATGAAAGCACTTCAGGCAGCAAATGAGAATCTTTTAAAAGAAGCTCGTGCTGAGCGCGATGCGATCGTGAAAGATGCGAAGGAAACTGCAACCAAAATGGTAGAAGAAGCAAAGCAGGCTGCAAAAACAGAAGCAGATAAACTGATGGCATCAGCTCGTCAGGCGATCGAAACTGAAAAAGGAGCTGCTATAGCTGAGTTGAAAACACAGGTGGCTGCATTCTCTTTGGAGATCGCTGAGAAAGTTGTTCGCGGAGAGCTTTCGTCTGATGACAAGCAAAAAGCATTGGCTGAGAAATTGGCTGGAGATATTAACCTGAACTAAGGATTAAGCATGAAAAGTACGAAAGCAGCTTCACGTTATGCCAAGGCGCTTCTGGAACTTGCCATCGAGAAAAATCTCGTTGATCAGGTTGCAGGAGATATGAAGTACCTGGCAGAGGTAAGTGCTGATAACAGAGACTTCGAGCTTCTTCTTACTTCTCCTGTGATCAAGGCAGACAAGAAGATCAGCATTTTCGAATCGTTGTTCGGTCAGTTTGAAGAGGTTACTACAATGTTCGTAAACCTGGTAACCAAGAAAGGAAGAGAGTCACTGCTTCCGAGTATCGCATGGTCTTTTGATATGCTTGTTAAAGAATACAAAGGGATCGTTTCGGTACAATTGGTTTCTGCAACGAAATTGAATGATGCAACACGTAAGCTGATCCTTGAAAAAGTAGGGGCATCAGTAGAAGGTGAATTGGAGATCAATGAAATAATTGATGAATCACTTATAGGTGGATTCATCGTAAGAATGGGCGACAAGCAGATCGATGCATCGATTGCAAGTCAGTTCAATAATTTAAAACAACGTTTAACAAAATAATCCACAGGTTGGATAAAAAAATCTACACGAGATGGCAGATGTAAAACCGGCAGAAGTTTCTGCAATTTTAAGAGAGCAGCTTTCAGGATTCCGTTCTGAAGCTGAACTTCAGGAAGTAGGTACCGTTCTTCAGATCGGAGATGGTATTGCTCGTATTTACGGGTTGAAAGGAGTACAGTATGGTGAATTGATCGAATTCGATGGTGGGTTGCAAGGAATTGCACTTAACCTTGAAGAAGATAACGTAGGTGCCGTACTATTGGGTCGTTCTTCAGCTGTAAAGGAAGGTGATACTGTTAAGAGACTAGGACGTATCGCTTCTGTTAAAGTTGGAGACGGAATGGTAGGAAGAGTTGTGGATACCCTGGGTAACCCAATTGATGGTAAAGGACCGATCGCTGGTGAGCTTTATGAAATGCCGATCGAGCGTAAGGCTCCGGGAGTTATCTTCCGTCAGCCGGTAAATGAGCCACTTCAGACAGGTATCAAAGCGGTTGATGCGATGATTCCGATTGGAAGAGGACAGCGTGAGTTGATCATTGGTGACCGTCAGACTGGTAAAACAACAGTTGCGATCGATACGATCATCAACCAGCGTGAGTTCTACGACAGAGGTGAGCCTGTATTTTGTATCTATGTTGCAATCGGACAGAAAGGTTCAACTGTTGCAGGTATCGTGAAAAAATTAGAAGATGCTGGTGCGATGGCTTATACAGTGATCGTTGCCGCTAACGCATCTGACCCTGCTCCAATGCAGTTCTACGCACCAATGACAGGTGCTGCGATCGGTGAGTTCTTCCGTGATTCAGGACGTCCGGCATTGATCGTTTATGATGACCTTTCTAAGCAAGCGGTTGCTTACCGTGAGGTATCATTGTTGCTTCGTCGTCCTCCGGGTCGTGAGGCATACCCTGGTGACGTATTCTATCTTCACTCAAGATTGTTGGAAAGAGCTGCTAAAGTGATCGCTGATGACAAGATCGCATCTCAGATGAATGACCTTCCTGAGTCTTTGAAAGGAATCGTTAAAGGTGGTGGTTCGTTGACTGCCCTTCCGATCATCGAAACACAAGCGGGTGACGTTTCTGCGTATATCCCAACGAACGTGATCTCGATCACTGACGGTCAGATCTTCTTGGAATCAGATCTATTCAACTCAGGTATTCGTCCTGCGATCAACGTAGGTATCTCTGTATCTCGTGTTGGAGGTTCTGCTCAAATCAAGTCGATGAAGAAGGTAGCAGGTACCTTGAAGCTTGACCAGGCACAGTACCGTGAATTGGAAGCTTTCGCTAAGTTCGGATCTGATCTTGATGCAGCTACGAAGTCAGTACTTGACAAAGGAGCACGTAACGTGGAGATCTTGAAGCAGCGTGAAGGAGATCCTTACCCAGTAGAAAAGCAAATTGCGATCATCTACGTGGGAACCAAAGGATTGATCCAGAGAGTACCTGTAGCGAAAGTGAAGGAGTTTGAAAAGGAATTCCTGAACTATCTTGAAGCAAAGCATGCTGATGTTTTGGTTGCATTGAAGGCTGGTAAATATACAGACGAGATCACAGATACACTAAGCAAGGTTGCTAAGGAAATCGCAGAAAAATATTAATTCTGAATTCTTAATTCTTAATTTGAACGATGCCAAATTTAAAGGAAATACGAAACAGGATCACTTCAGTAGGATCAACCATGCAGATCACTTCTGCCATGAAGATGGTTTCTGCGGCGAAGTTGAAGCGTGCACAGGATGCGATCACGCAATTGCGTCCGTATGCTGAAAAACTTCAGGAGATCCTTGGAAACCTTAGTGCATCATTGGACCTTTCTGAGAATGCATACTCTGATCAGCGTGAAGCAAAGAACATCCTGATCATCAGTATTACTTCGAACAGAGGACTTTGTGGAGGTTTCAACAATAACATCATCAAGCGAGTAAATTACCTGGTGAACACAGAATACGCGGATAAGAATGTTCATGTATTATGTTTGGGTAAGAAGATCAAGGATGTGTATAAGCGCACGCCAAATTATTACATCAATGACTCTATCGCTCACGTTGAAGATATCTTTGCTGATTTGAGCTTCGATAACGTAGCAGTGATCGCAAACGATATGATGGAACGATTCACAGCGAAGGAATTCGATAAAGTAGTGATCGTATACAACAAGTTCTTGAATGCTGCTTCTCAGGAAGTGATCACAGAACAGTTCTTGCCGATCATTCCTGCTGCACAGGATGATAACAAAGCGGTTGGAGATTACATCTTCGAACCGTCAAAAACTGAAATCGTAGAAGACTTGATCCCTAAGTCATTGAAGATCCAGTTATTCAAAGCGATCCTTGATTCGAATGCATCTGAGCACGGAGCTCGTATGACTGCGATGCACAAGGCAACAGATAACGCGAAGGAATTGCAGCGAAATTTAAAGTTAAGTTACAACAAAGCCCGTCAGGCAGCGATCACCAACGAGATCCTCGAGATCGTTGGAGGTGCCGAGGCGTTGAACGGTTAATAAAAGAAAACAAAGAGAGAAGGCTGCAGCAATGCGGCCTTTTTTTATTCCTCCAAATACACCCGGTGTACACGCTTCGAAATGCTGGTCATCACT
>CALCCB010000116.1 GCA_937899625.1 uncultured Bacteroidota bacterium | reverse complement strand
CCAACAAAGTTTCTTTTATATCTTCAGCAATCGCCTTTTCTCTTCCCATCCTAAAGAAAGGAATGTTCTCCCCTTCTTCATTGAGTTCGACAAGTACCTCAGTAAGTTTGTCTGCAGCCTTGTTGGTGTATGAAAGGAGGAGGATTCCACCCGGTCTCTTTGACTCATGCTTGACGATCGCTTTGATTACTTTGCTGGTCTTTCCAGACCCAGGCACACCGTGTATCAAGAAATAATCCTTTGCATTTACTGCCTTATTGACCGCTGATGCCTGTTGATCTGTTAATCCGGGTTCATTTATCTCAGTTTCGAGCTCCAAAACAGGTCGCTGAAGACCTAGTAACAAGCTCTGCTTGCTGATCTCACAGTTCGAAAGTGTAACCAGATTATTGATCATAAGATCAAAAGAACTCTCAAATAGCCGATGTTCGATCATCCATGATTGTCCCGGACGAGACAATCTTTTCTCCATGCCTAGCTGGACCTGACCGATCTGGAGTTCTATTTCACCCAACCTCAATTCATCTACAGTGGCAGTGATCAAGCTGTTATGAAGATTGAACCTGCTTTTTCCCTGTTCGATCAAATAAACAATATCACCTACCTTAAAAGAATCATTTCCTCGATCATTTTCGGAGCGTTGGAACACAATACCGGTAAGTCGTTCATTTTTATCCTTAATGATCGACTTGGTTTCTAAATTAGCAACGATCGAACAATCTTCGATCTTCTCTGCAAGTGGCTGTATCCATGTGTTTCGATATCCTCCCGTAATTCTATTAGAGTGAGGATTCCCCATCTTGGCATACCATTTCTCTTTTAATCCAAACTTCAAGAATTCACCAAAATATAGCTTAAAAAGATTCGAGGAATCCTTTAATGTTGCTCTCCAATTTTGGAGTCTAGGCGCATCGTATTTACTCAAACCTCTAATAGGTTTGCTAAGATGGTCTAGCAACAGTGGGATTATATTCGAGGCATCCTCTTCAGTTGCCATCATTCTTTCATGAGCAATAAATACATTCCTCGCATTGATCAAGAATTGAGACTCCTCAAAATGTGGACGATGACTTCTTACAGGATTATCTTTTGACGAAGA
>CALCCB010000115.1 GCA_937899625.1 uncultured Bacteroidota bacterium | reverse complement strand
CAGCTAAAGCGAACGTTCATACCACTGTGTTTGTTCAAACCTCAGTGAATGTTTGTAATAGTTCAGTAAACCTGAGCTGGACACCCTATGTCGGATTTATAAATGATATCACCTATAATATCTGGGTGAAACAACCTGGAGGTCAATGGAGCATGACAGCAACAACATCCGAGCTGACTTATAGCTTCACTGGTCAAGTTCTTGAAGAATACTGTTTCTTCATTGAAGCAGTGTCGACGGATGGAATTTCCTCGTTCAGCAATCCTGTTTGTCAGATCATCAACTCAGCCACACTTCCTGCTTACAACTATTTACAAGTCGCAACTGTATTGAACGATCAGATCACTTTGGAGCATTTGATCGAAGTTACGGACGCAGTTCAAGCAGTCTCGATACAAAGACAGAATTCAACAGGAGGGTTTGACGAATTGATTGTGATCCCAGTAGTTAGCGTTAACATAACATACACAGATGTGAACGTAGATCCTCAGCAAAGATCCTACACTTATAGAGTTCAGATCATCGATAGCTGTGGAAACTACACTTCGTATTCCAATTATGCTCGTACCATCCTATTACAGGTATCGAAAAATGATGTTTTGTTGACCGTACAATTGAACTGGAGCTCGTATTCGCAGTTTGACGGCTCGATCTTGGGATATACCATTTACAGAGGAATAGACGGAAATTTCAATGGGCTTCCTTTGGCCACTGTTGGACCAAATGTGTTCTTCTATGAGGACAGTCTTGATAATACTGTCTTCACAGGAAAAGTTTGTTATTATGTCGAAGCAATAGAAGGAAGCAATCGATATGATGAACCTAAAATTTCAAGATCGAACATTGCATGTGAGGTGTTTGAACCGATCATATATGTACCTAATGCTTTCTGGCCAGAAGGAATAAACAAAGTATTTATCCCGGTAATTTCGATCTTTGATGCATCAGATTACAGATTTACGATATTTGATCGATGGGGACAGGCAATTTTCAATACGACCAGTTTTGAGGAAGGATGGAACGGTCAGCTTGGCAATTCGGGAGAAATGGCAAATACCGGCACCTATATCTACATGATCACCTTGAAGGACGGCAATGGTCTAGAAGTGATCAAAAGAGGACATGTCACGCTGCTGAGGTAATTCAGAAGTAAGTGGTAACTTTACAAGGTGAACAGGATCCTTATCATACAAACTGCTTTTCTTGGAGATGTCATTCTGGCGACACCTGTTATTTGTGAATTGAAAAGATTATTCCCGGAATCAGAGATCGATGTTCTTGTTAAAAAAGGGAACGAATCCTTGTTGGCTAATAACACTTCGATTAATAGCGTCTTGATCTTAAATAAAGCAGACGGAAAATGGAAAAGTCTTTGGTCGTTGATCAAAAAAATTCGTAGACACAAATATGACCTTGTTATCAACCTTCACCGTTTTGGAAGTTCAGGTCTGATAACAGCACTGTCAGGGTCACGTTCCAAATACGGATTCAGAAAGAATCCATTTTCTTTCCTTTTCACAAAAGCATTTCAACATAACATTGGTGATGGCACCCATGAGGTCAGTCGAAATTTGAGTTTGATTCGTGAATTCGGCTCAGTTGATCTAAGAAGACCAGAATTGTTCCCTGGAGAAGATAACTATAACAAGGTTAAAGAATATGTAACTGATAAATACTATTGCTTGGCCCCTGCCAGTGTTTGGTTTACGAAACAACTTCCGGAACAAAAGTGGGTTGAATTAATTTCGCAGCTCAATTCAAAAGGAACAGTGTATCTGCTTGGTGCTCAGAATGACCACTCACTTTGTCAAAGAATCATTGATCAGACTTCAGGAAGCAATACGATCAACTTATGCGGTAAACTGAATTTACTCGATTCTGCTGCCTTAATGAGCTCAGCCCGTATGAACTATGTAAATGATTCGGGTCCATTGCACATTGCTTCAGCCATGAATGCACCGGTAACTTCATTTTTTTGCTCCACGGTGCCTGATTTTGGATTTGGTCCTCTAGCTGATCAATCAAAGATCGTTCAAGTCAAAGAGAAACTGCCGTGCAGGCCTTGTGGTTTACATGGACACAATTCTTGTCCGAAAGGTCATTTCAAATGTGGGAATGATATTTCGATCAGCGAAATTGAATACTGAGTTTAAAGCTGATATTCCATTACATAGTCTTCCATTAGGTACCCCTGACCTATATCAATATCCTCCTCTTTGATGGTGATGAAACCGATGTGATGGTAAAAGTCTACGGCCCTATTAAATCTATTCACGTTTAGTTGGATACTTTTCATTCCTTCTTCAATTGACCTGGCTCGAATGTGTTCGAACAACTTAATACCAAGTCCTTTTCCTTGCTGATCCGGTAAAACGTACAATTTATGGATCTTCACTACCCCAGATTCAGGATGATCGAACTCAATTCCAATAAACCCCAAATCCTTGTCGTCTCTAATAATATAGAATTCATGTCCCGAAATGATCTGTTCCTTCAATCGAGGTAGATTATACATCCATTCCAACATGTATTTGATCTGATCTTGAGTCAGGATCTCTTTGAAGGTATCGGGCCAGGTTAAATATGCAAAATCCTGGATCCTCTTTGCATCATCTTCACCGACCTTAACAATTTCCATTATTGCTTTATAAATGACTGTTGTGATACTCTACCATCTATGACTAGTCTCAGGTAATATTTCCCTGAGTTCAAGTCTGTAATGTCTACTCCGCCCTGCACAATTTCTCTTTCAATGATCTTTCCATTTAGATCACAGATCTGCGCCTTTTCCGGTAGATCGGTAATCAATGTGAAGTAGATCTTACCAGATGATGGATTCGGATAAATATTCCAAGGAATATCAAGATCTACCATTTCATTCCCAACGGTATTGATTGCGATCTGTACGGCAAAGTAGGCATTGATCTTACCCCAACCCCACATTGTACTTCCTCCTGCAGGAATTATTCCAGTGAAGTTGTCGGTTCTTGCGGTTACTTTAATGATCTGCTTCACCTGAGCTGCTGACAAATATGGATTAGCCTCCAGGATCAGGGCTGCAATACCAGCAACACAAGGTGATGCCATTGAGGTACCTGAAAATTTCGCAAACGGATAAGTTCTTCCGTTAAAATCAATTGAGGTCACTGTTGAAAATGACGCATCTGTATACGAAGAAATAGAACTTGTTACACCTACACCAGGTGCTGAAATGTCGGGTTTATTCACTTCGTCATATCTTGGTCCAATGCTCGAGAATGCCGCTCTGCTCCCACCAGCCGGTGTTCCTCCTCCCGTTAAATAGCTGGATAAATGAGCCGCAACAGATATCACTCCATCAGAGCAGGAAGGTTCGGATATTCCGTATAAATTATCTCCGGCTATAGAACCTGCTCCATAAACCGAAAAATCCATCCCCCAATTCCCTACGTCATTGGTCAATTCAGTTACATTCCAGTAGTGAACCTTTCCAGCTGTAGCCTGTGACTTCAACATTACTTTAAGCGCCGAATTAGTATTCTTAATTCTCAGACGCATTTGAGGTCTGCCATTGATCGGATGCACATCATCTGCAGAAATGTTGTACCAAATGGTGTCGGAATTAAGGACAAGGAAAGAATCAATGTAATTCGTAACCGTAGCCGTAGAAAAAAATCCGGTTTCCGCAAGATTAGAGCTTTGATCATATACTTTCAATCCAGCTTCAAATGATTGACCCTGTTCTCCCCACATATGAATAGATTGTCCCCACATGTTTGGATTCGAGCTGTATGGATAAAAATTAATTCTTGTTGTGAAATTATCATTGGAAAATGTCTTCTTGATATGGAAGTTGACATCTCCATTATTTCCTCCTGAATTTGCAAAAACAACACCCAAAGCAGCATACCCGTCAATCGCCTGACTCAACAATGAATTTCCGTCAAGTGTACCAATGTGATAGAGACCCCAACTCATATTGATTACCAACCTTTTCCCTTCTTGCACTGAATACTGATACATCCAATCCCAAGCATCGAAGACCGAGGCTTCATCCACCAGGAAGGTTGTAAATAAAAATTGAGCCTCATATGCCATTCCTCTTAAAGCAGTTCCAGCGCCAGCGCCACCTGCTATTCCTGCAACGTGATTTCCATGCGTGTGAAAACTATAAATATTTGACGTGTCTGATCCTGCCAGAATAAGATCTGCGGGTGTAGTATACTCTGTACCATACGAATAACCTGAAGGTGCTGGACCGGTAAGCTTATATTGATCCCAGGCAGCAAGGATCCTGGTCTGTTGCATTAACGTATCATAAAACATAGGAGATGAGTAATCAAACCCCCAGTCAGTGATCCCTATTAAAACATCTTTACCTGTATATCCTTGTGGCAAGCCATAACCCGAGTGGACACTATCTGCTCTGGTATCTTCAACCGCTCTGTCTAAAAATGGTTTGATCTTACCTGCTAATTCCAAATGACTTAATCCAGTTAATTGATCGACTGCAGCAATCAATTGAACTGGAATCTTAAGGCTTGTGATCCCATTAATTATATTTCCTACGAGGATATTTTGCTGTGTAAACCATCCCCTTTCAAATTGATCATTCACTTTAGCTATACAAGAAACATAGGTATACTGTTGGATATCATAAATTGCAAAGCGATCTTTCAATTCTTTCGAGATACCTCCTTTCAATTTATATTCTTCAGAAATGATCCCAAGATCCGATCTAGAATTCGAAGAAATCTTGACTTGTGCCTGAATAGAAAAATTCATCAGGAGAAACAGGAGTATTATTATGCGCATAGGAAGTGTTTTCTCAAATTTAGGAATTTGATCTGCTTATTCAACCATAGATGGGTGAGCTTTTGAACACTCAGAAGTTAGCGCAAAAAAAATCCCGCAATTGCGGGATCTCTATTACTTTAAGCCTTTACCTTTCAGCGCTGGACTTGGACTTATACTTGGTTTTGTTCCAACCGGTTTAACCGGTTTCGTAGGTTTCGTTTCGATTGGTTTTGAATTCGTTGAAGGAATCGTATTTGAAGGAACCGTTGATGATGGTTTGGAAACTGGTTCTGACCCTGAATTAGGTTTAATTTGCGATTCCTTATCTGGATTTGGATTCGTCGAACTCTGTCGCACCCCTTGAGAAGGTTTTACTTTCGGATCTTCTTTCAGCAGATCGGGATGAATTGTTCCTTTAACCGGCCTTCCACCTGGTTTGGTCATGGGTTCAGCTGGTGGATTTATGTTCAATACCGGTCTTTCCAAACGAGATGGTTTATAATTGACCGTGGGGTCATTTACAATTGGTCTTGGACTTGGAGGAATATCGAGAAACGCCTGATCATAAATACACCCTCCAATCTCTTCTCTTGAGACACCTCCATCTTCACATTTTTTTCTTGCCATCGCTTGCTGTTGTGGTGTCAATCCATTCAGTGTTCTGTGAACTCTTGGAAAACTCTCGTCCGTAAACGTGAGGGTATTCTCACCTGGATCATACTCAAACAAAGATGTCATATCAGTAACTCTCCAGGCTCTTGCAAAATCTTTGGCAAGAAAGGCAAGATATTCTTTTTCCATTTCATCACTTGCTCGATTCAGCTGTTGATTACCAAACGACGAAAAAGCAAACTGTGACGCCGGAGCTTTCACTCCTATCATGTTAAAATCATCATTTTGCGCACCATTTGCATTACCGAGCAACCCATCATATTCCCTTCCACACGGAAATACATTTAAGGTTACATTCATGAATCTAAAGTCTGAACCTCCAATCTGAACACGTGCTGTTTCACCCGTCGGCCAAGAAATCAGATATCCATCTCTTTCCGGTCTAACTGTCCCACCATGAGGGAGATAATAGGTAGCATTCCTTACTTGTATAGGATTTCCATTTAAACGAACTGGGTTCCCTTGAGAACTGCCAGGTACATCCTGAGCATAAATACTTAAACGGTCTCCAGCAACATTCATCGCAACTGCAGTATTCAATGAAAAATCACTTGATTGGGGTTTTTGTCTTGTCTGAACTTCAAAAAGACCATCATTAGATCTTGCCAAAACAAATTCTCCAACTGTTTGAAATGAATACGTAGATCCATCAAATGATACCATATGCGGATCACCATAGGTTCTTCCTGTTCTTGGTTTACAATCTCTCATTAATGATTGTTGAACAACAGTAACATTTGAAGTATTGTTTTCATTGCGAAACTGTTCTAATGGAGAACCAGCATTTATTCTTTCTCTAGTTCCTTGAGGAACTATTCTCCACATCTCATTTGGCGTGAAGTCTTCAGGAAAAGTACGATTAGGAATTTCATTTCCAACTGCCATAGCTTCAATAGAAGATGCCAACCATTCTCCACGGATTGGATCCCAGGATGTCAGTTCTGATCGTAAAACGTTATCAGAACCAACTCTTTCTCTTTCTTGAGCAAAGGATGTAAATGATAATGATAATATAGTTAACAGGTAAATATTTTTCATAACCAGAAATTTTATGCAATTTATCAAAATTTATACCACAAAAAAACCCGCCGAAGCGGGTTCACTATATTTTATATTTGAATTATCCTCCAAAGTCGTCAAAACGAACATTTTCATTAGGAACACCCCAATCTTCACACATTTTCAGAACTGCATTATTCATCATCGGAGGTCCACAAAAATAAAACTCGATATCCTCAGGTGACTCATGTTTAGAAAGGTATTGATCCATTACTGCTTGATGCACAAAACCGACAAAACCATCCCCATTCGGATCATCACAATCTTTTTTCGCTACCCAGTTGTCTTCTGGAAGAGCTTCAGATAATACAAGATAGAACTTAAAGTTTGGAAAATCCTTTTCAAGGTCACGGAAATAGTGAATATAGAATAACTCTTCTTTTGAACGTCCTCCGTACCAATACGTCACTTTTCTACCAGTTTTAATGGTCTTAAAAAGTTCGTACAAGTGCGAGCGCATAGGGGCCATTCCAGCTCCACCTCCAATGTAAAGCATTTCAGCATCAGAGTCATTGATGAAGAATTCACCATAAGGCCCTGAAATAATAGCCTTATCGCCTACTTTCAAGTTGAAGATATATGAAGAAGCAACACCTGGATTCACATTCATCCAAGTATTTCTAGCTCTATCCCATGGTGGGGTTGCTATACGAACGTTCAACATAACTCTTCTACCTTCGGCAGGGTAAGAAGCCATTGAATAAGCACGAACAACTTCTTCGTTGTTTTTCATGACAAGATCCCACATTCCGAATTTATCCCAATGTTTTCTGAACTTATCAGGTTCTCCCGGGTGATCCTGTGGATGTGCAGCGATATCCATTTCTGAATACTTCACCTCACATGGCGGAATTTTAATTTGAATATATCCTCCCGCTTTATAATCCATATCTTCTGGGATTTCTACTATGAATTCCTTAATGAATGTTGCAACATTAAAATTAGATACTACAGTAGCTTCCCATTCTTTGATTCCGAGTACTTCTTCCTCCACATGAATCTTCATGTTTTCCTTTACCTTTACCTGACATCCCAATCTCCATTTATCAGCAACTTCTTTACGTGAAAAATGAGGAGCCTCAGTTGGAAGTATTTCTCCTCCTCCTTCAAGAACTTGACACCTACACTGAACACATGTTCCACCTCCACCACAAGCAGATGGCAAGAAAATTCCAGCACTTCCTAATGTACCAAGAAGAGTACTTCCTCCATCAACTTCAATAACACGCTCACCGTGGTTGATATCGATCTGGATCTTCCCTTTTGGTGAAATCTTCGCCTTAACGAATAACAACATCGCTGTCAGTGACAGAATCACCAACAAAAAGGCAACAATTGTAATAGTTAATGTCATTCCCATTATTCCTGAGTTTTTGCAGTTGTCAATTGAGAAGTCTGCACAGTCTGTGCTTTTTCTTTCTTTACTTCTTTACCGTACTTGATTCCCATGAAGCTCATGAACGCAATCCCCATCAATCCAGTAAGGATGAATGTGATTCCCAAACCTCTAAGTGGAGCTGGTATATGAGAATATCTGATCTTCTCACGAATAGCAGCAATTGCAACGATCGCAATAAACCAACCAATACCTGAACCGAAAGCAAACGCTGTTGCATCAAATAAAGTTGAATATTGTCTTTCCTGCATGAAAAGAGCACCACCAAGGATCGAACAGTTAACCGCGATCAAAGGCAAGAAAATTCCTAATGCACCGTAAAGCGCAGGAGCAAATTTCTCAACTAGCATTTCAACCAACTGAACAATAGAAGCAACAACAGCGATGAACATGATAAAAGACAAGAAGCTCAGATCATAATCTGTGTATTCTTCTCCCAACCAGCTTAACGCTCCAGCCTTCAATAAATAATTCTCCAACAAATAGTTCACAGGAACTGTAACCGTCAATACGAAGATCACTGCTGCTCCAAGACCTACAGCTGTTTTAACTGTCTTAGATACCGCCAGGTATGAACACATACCAAGGAAGTATGCGAAAATCATATTTTCAGAGAAAATCGATTTTACGAATATGTCTAATGTACTTTCCACTTTCTTTCGTTTTGAATGTTAATGATCTTCCTGTAATTCCTTGTTACGTAATCTTTGAACCCAGATAATGACACCAACAATGATCAATGCCATTGGAGGAAGGATCATCATGTTATTATTCGTATAACCCATTGCATACAATCCTGATTCTTCTCCAGGAAGAGAATTACCGAAAATTGTAAATCCTAAAAGGGTACCTGAACCAAACAATTCTCTAAAAACTGCAACAAGAACCAACAAACCAGCATAACCAAGTCCGTTACCGAAACCATCTAGAAGAGAAGGCCAAGGCTTGTTCGCCATTGCAAACGCTTCAAGACGTCCCATGATGATACAGTTCGTAATGATCAATCCAACGAAAACCGAAAGTTTTGCAGACAGATCCGGTAAGAATGCAGCAAGAACCTGATCAACCACGATCACCAATGCTGCAACAACCACTAACTGTACAATGATTCGAATTCTTGAAGGAATTAGGTTTCTAAGCATCGAGATCACTACGTTACCCATCATTGTAACGAAGATCACTGATAGTCCCATAACGATCGCCTGGTTCACTTGAACGGTGATCGCAAGCGCTGAACAAATTCCCAATACCTGTATTGTTACCGGATTATTATCCGTTAGTGGATCTGTGATCAACTTCCGGTTTTTCTTTGAAAACAATGACTCGCTCATTATTCCTTAGTTTTTAATGATTTAAAATAAGCAGCATAAACAGACAAGCATCTATTTGCCATTTCTTCAACCCCTTTCGAAGTGATTGTCCCTCCTGTAATTCCATCTATTTTTTGAGGTTTAGTTGCTCCGGAGCCATCTTTAACAATCTCAAAAGGCAGATACAAACCTGTAGAGTCCGAAATCTTTTCCTCCAACCATCTGTCTATAAAGAATTTTTGCTGGATTTCAGCACCAAGTCCTGGAGTTTCACCTTTATGACCAAAAGATGCTCCTTTGATCGTAGACATATCCTCATCCAAACAAATGTTACCCCAGATAGGTCCCCAAAGACCTTTGCCGACGATTGGAATTATGTAAAGTGTCTTTCCATCCTGCTTAGCCACGAATAGAGGATAGTTCTTATCTGAATCCTTCAATTTCTTATCCTTGTATTCAGTTTGGATGTCTACATCAAATGCATTTGTTCCTTCCTTAACATTTCCGTTCATATCAAGTACAACTGCCTCGTCGAGGTTAATGTACTTTTCAAATTCAGAAGCTGCATTCTTACGATTAATCCCTTCTTTATCCAAATCCAACATTGCAGAAAGAATATCTAATTGCTTCTTAACTTTAGCATTTTGTTCACGCATTGGCTTTAGTCCCATCGCCAGAAGAGCAAGAACTGTTCCCACGACTACTACTAGTGTAATCGCGAAACCAAAGGTAAATCCGTTACTTTCTTTATTGATTGCCATGATTATGCAGTTTTAACTCTTTTTAATCTCTTCTTGATATTTGACTGGATCACATAATGATCAATGATCGGTGCCATTACATTCATGAACAAGATTGCCAACATAACACCTTCAGGGTACGCAGGGTTCAATACTCGGATCATAATTGCGACAAAACCACCAAGGAATCCATAGATCAACTTCCCAGTTGCTGTCTGTGCAGCTGTAACAGGGTCAGTTGCCATGAATACAGCCCCAAAGGCAAAACCTCCAATTACAAGATGGAAATGAGCTGGCAGATCAAGATAAGCATTACCTCCTACAGCATTCAAGATCATTCCCATTACAAAACCTCCAGCGAAGAACGATGCAATGATTCGAAGTGACCCAACACCTGTGAAGATCAGAACAGCCGCTCCGATCATACATGCCAGTGTAGAAGTTTCACCAATAGATCCAGGGATCATACCCATGAATGAATCCATCAAACTATATTTACCATAATAAGCATCAAGGTTTTCAAATACCGGTTTGTCCGACATGAATGATGCAAGATCTCCTAATGCAGTGGATCCTGAAACACCATCAACTTCCTGACCAGATAACCAAACCTTATCTCCTGACATAGATGTTGGATACGCGAAAAACAAGAAAGCACGTGCCGTAAGTGCAACGTTAACTACGTTCATTCCGGTTCCTCCGAATACTTCTTTTCCGATCACTACTGCAAAAACAGTAGCTACTCCGACCATCCAAAGCGGAACATCTGCAGGCATTACTAATGGAATAAGCATCCCGGAAACAAGGAATCCTTCATGTAAGGCATGTCCTCTTAACATTCCGAAGATGAATTCAACCGTAAGACCTACACCGTAGGACACCACTAGAATCGGTAGCACAACAATTAGTCCTGAAGTAAACTTTGTCCCAAATCCATCCCAGTAACTTGCTGCAATAGAGGACCCTTTTGCTATTTCAGCGAAATGACCTGTGTTATAAATACCAAACAATAGACAAGGGATCATCGCAAGGATCACTGTCATCATGGTACGCTTCAAATCTACTCCATCGCGAATATGAGAACCTTTCTGAGTCACCAGCTTTGGTGTAAAAGCAAACGTCGCCATTGTTTCGAATAGTGGATTCCATTTCTCGAATTTTCCTCCTTTCGAGAAGTTTGGTTCCATTTTATGTAGTATGTTTTCTAAGAATTTCACTTTCCTTCTGTTTTAATTACATACATTCTTCGTTAATCAAGTCAAGTCCATTACGAACTTCATCCTGAATATTGATCTTGGTTGTACAAACGTATTCACACAATGCAAAATCCTCTGGAGCCACTTCATAGATCCCTAAATTTTCCATTCCATCAATATCTTTTGTAATCGCAGCCTTAACAAGTTGCATAGGCATAATATCGAATGGGAAAACCCTATCCAATTCACCCGTTACAACAAAGGCACGCTCTTCACCATTTGTGTTGGTATCCAAACGGTACTTCTTGTTTGGCGCTACTGCATTCAACAACCACGTTGGGAATAATCTTGAGTTTGAGAATTTATCAAATCCATGACCTAACCAACCAGTTGAAAGAAAGAACTTATATTCATTTCCTTCAGGAATTACCGTTACCTGGTGGTGATAAGCTCCAAGATATCCATCTTTTTCAACCTTATCTCCTGTCAATACATTTCCAGAGATGTAACGCACATTACCATCTTTGATCTTCCCGTCTAACAATCCGGTAAGTTGGGCACCAAGAACGGTCGTAAAATACTTAGGAGCACTAACTTCTGAACCACAAAGAGCTATTGTTCTTGTTGCATCGAACTTTCCGGTATTAAAATACTTTCCAATCATTGCGACATCCAAAGCATTTATTGTCCAAACCATTTCACCTTTATTGATCGGATCAATATGGTGGATCTGTGTACCCACATTTCCTATCGGATGTTTTCCATAGAAGCGATTCATTTGAACACCTTTCGCATTGAGTAACGCTGGGGCAGACATTGTCTGTCCGTTCAATCCAAGATGCACCGAACCACTTGTCAATTTTGCAAGTGCATCGATACCTGTTTGAAAATCTGCCTCTTTGCCTTCCAATAGGAAATTATAATCCGGTGCTAATGGCGAACTATCAAACCCTGAAATGAAAATGGCTTTAGGAGCAACGTTTGGATTTGCCACAACATCGATCGGACGTTGTTTAACAAATGGCCATAAACCTGCAGCAAGCATTTTTTCTTTTACCTGCTCTCCGTTAAGATCATTAACATTAACAGAAGAAGATGATGCATATTGAATTTCTGAATCAGCAGTGATCACTACCGATAGAATTCTTCTTTTCTCTCCTCGCACGATGGATTTGATCGTTCCACTAACAGGAGAAACGTACTTAATGGATTCATTGTATTTATCATGAAACACAACTTCACCCGCTTTTACTTTTTCTCCTTCCTTTAGAACCATTTTCGGGACCATTCCATGGAAATCAGCAGGCTTAAGAGCTACTTCTGACGGCATTGGAAGTGACTCCATTACCTTCTCAGCCTCTCCTACCAGCTTGATATCCAGCCCCTTTCGAAGCTTAACTGTCTTTGACATCTAACTAAGCGATTTTAAATAACAAAGGCAAAAATATAAAATATGTAACATTGGTATATTTTCATTCCATTTTAAGATAGCTGTGATATTCAATTTAGAATCATTCTAAATAAAAATGAGACCTCATTTTGAACCAATTTGAGAGATAAGTTGTTTAAAAATTGAAAAAGTTTTAACTTTCGACTTCGATGGCAACAACGAACACAGCAATTACTTCCGGAGTCAGGGTTTCAGTATCCACTCAATTCAGATCCGACCTTTCTGATCCGTTGAATTCAAGATTCTTCTTTAACTACAGAGTTTCAGTAGAAAACCAGAATGCTTTTCCTGTTATGCTCATGCATAGAGACTGGTACATCTTCGATTCATTAAACGAAGTCGATTTCGTTAGCGGAGAGGGAGTTGTAGGCGAACAACCTATTATTGAATCAGAGAAAAGATTTTCGTACATCAGTGGATGTGAATTGAATTCTGAAATAGGTCAGATGAAAGGGTTTTACACTTTCAAGAATTTACTGACGGAGGAACTTTTTCAAGTCCACATCCCTCAATTCGATCTGTTCTATCCTCCTAAGTTGAACTAGTCTTTTTTCTGAACATCAACATTGAGGCGAACATAATCGCACCTGCCAGTAAAGCTCCAATCACTCCGTATTTTAGAATGTCCTTAAGACCAATTGAGTTACTTTCCTCATATGCCTGCTGAACGGTTCGGTCAAATTCCATTTTTCTAATTTCCGTAACAGCTTCATTATCTTCAGATCGTCTATCGAATTGTTGTTTATAATAGGTATCCATTACCTCTATTTGCTTCTGAAGAAATTCGATTGCCAGATCCTTTTTGTCAAATTGACTGTACAATTCTGCGATGGCTCCATACAGCTCCCCTTCAAAACTAACCAGCCCTGCCTCAACACTAACCTGAATCGCTTTTTTGTAATTTGATTCAGATAAAGTAAAATTGCCAAACTCAAGATAAGCTTCACCTAAATTCATGTATGACTCTGCAATCGACTTCATATTTCCAGTTTTCTCTCTCAAGAGTAAAGATTTATTAAAGTAGTGTAGCACAGAGTCTTTGCTTCCTGAATAAAAATGAACAATTGCGAGATTGTTGTATGCCTGAGCCTGTTGAGACAATGATCCGGATCTAAAACCGAAACGAATACTCTTTTCAAAATATTCTTTTGCGAGCAATAAATTCCCTTTGATCTGTTCGATCGTTCCTAAAAGAGAATATGAATTTGACACTGACTCCAATTTACCACTTTTCAATGCATTGTCTTTATAATCTTGTAATAGTCTTATTGCTTTCTCGTATTTACCGACAGATATATATACTTGTGCAAGATTTACCTTAGCCAGGAATGCTGATGTCGGATCTGGACTTTCCGTCCCTATGTCCAGTGACATAAGGTAATACTTCTCTGCCTTTTTCATTTGTCCGGCCAAGTTATACCCGTTACCTATTTCATTATAGATCTCTGTTAGAGCGACAAAATCCTCTGTACCATTAAAATACTTCCCGGCTTCGTCCAGTAGACGAATACCTTCTGTGGTCTGACCGGCTCGGATCAATCCGCTTCCCATTGCCCTTTTACCAACGGCAGTTGCAAATTCATCTGAATTCTTGATCCCATCAACGATCAGTAAATAGGAAATACTCGTAAGTGTGTCGATATCTGACCGAATTAGATCATTCCATAATTCATTAAGGATTTTAGATCTGGTCGTTAAATCTTTAGCTTCATGATAAGATGTAATATCATTCTTTTGGGCCTGGACACCAGATGTGACAAGTGTTACAAAAATGAATAGTGGTGATAAAGATATTCGCATAATTCCTGATCGTTCCTTGATCATTGCAAGGATAGTCAACATTAGTTACTTTTGCAAAAACAGAAATAAATTATGTCAAACGCTTTTTTTCAAGTCCCAATCGCCAAGAACGAGCCTGTAAAAGCCTATGCACCTGGGAGTGCAGAACGTGAAAGCCTTCTTGCTGAATATAAAAGAATGTTGAACCAGGATCCAATTCAGATCCCGATGAACATTGGTGGAAAAGAAATCCTTACAGACAAGAAACATCCATTAGCACCGCCTCATGATCATTCAAGAATTATTGGATATGCTAATATTGGTGATGCCAGTCATGTGCAACAAGCTATTGATTCAGCCTTAAAAGCTAGAGCAAAATGGGCCGCTTTGCCATGGCAGGATCGTGCTGCGATATTCCTGAAAGCTGCCGATCTTCTTGCTGGACCATATAGAGATAGAATGAATGCTTCAACAATGTTGGCTCAGTCAAAGAATTTCTATCAAACTGAAATTGATGCAGCTTGTGAATTGATCGATTTCTTCAGATTCAACGTTCAATACATGACCCAGATCTATAAGGATCAACCTGAATCGTTACCAGGAATGTGGAACAGATTGGA
>CALCCB010000114.1 GCA_937899625.1 uncultured Bacteroidota bacterium | reverse complement strand
CGGGATCTATACCTTCAATACGGTTCATCAGATGATCTCAACGATCAGCTGCACTGAAAAAGCAAACACCTCCTTTACGGACGTCCTGAGAGCAACCTTCCCGATGGGATCGATGACCGGTGCACCTAAACGAAGTGCTATGGAATTGATCGAAAAACACGAATCATTCAAACGAGGATTGTATTCAGGATCCATTGGTTACATTACTCCCAACGGTGATTTTGACTGGAATGTTGTGATCCGTAGCTTATTGTATAACCGAAACAAAAAACACCTTTCTTGTGCGGTTGGAAGTGCGATTACCATTGCCTCTGATCCTGAAAAAGAATATGAAGAATGTTTGTTCAAAGTTGAACGTATTCTCTCAGGAATGAATCAATGAGTCCACTCGAGGAATATATTGGAAATGTAATTCAAAAGTACCACCCAAAACAATGTTTTGTGGCATGCAGCGGGGGAATCGATTCTATGGTCCTGATCCACCTTTTGTTGAAAAATGGGGTCAAACCTCATCTTTTGCATGTTAATTATGGTTTACGAGGTGAAGAAAGTGACGGAGACGAACAATTTCTTCGACAATTTGCTTCTGACCGCTCATTAAAGATCACCGTAAGAACTGCAAACATAAAGGAACAATTAGACCAAGAAGGAGGCAACCTTCAGCAGGAAGCAAGAAAACTGCGTTATGGATTTTTTGAAGAGAAAACAGACGAAAGTGACATGGTCTTTCTGGCGCATCATGCCGATGATCAGCTGGAGAACTTTTTTCTGAGTTTGGGCCGAGGAGCTACAATTTCTGGACTGTGCGGAATGGTTGAAAAAAATGGGAGATATATTAGGCCATTACTTCAGTTTTCAAGGAAAGACCTGCTTGATTATGCACGCCAAAATAAGATCGAATGGAGAGAAGATTCATCCAACTCAGATCTGAAATACAGGAGAAATCTGTTACGAAATCAATTAATCCCCGAGCTGAGAACATATGATCCATCACTGGATGAGCATGTCAAAATAGTGATGAAAGCTTTCCGTGAACATCTTTCTGAGATCAGAACTCATGCAAAACCCATCGCACATGAATGGATGGCACTGAAATCGATCCCCGTTGACCACTTTTCGGAACTTTCGGAAGAAGTAGCAGGTGAAGTGCTTCGTTACATGAATGAGTCTCCTGAGCTGTCCACATTCCTGAAAAAATTGTGTGGTTTAGCCAAAAGTAAAAAGGTCGAATCCCTGAACATTAAAGGACGATCATATATAAGGTCTATCGATACAATTGACATCGTAGATGAAGAATCTTCTCAGATCGTAATTCCTGAGCTTCTTATTAAAAAAGTCGCAAGACTTCCTTCAAAATTTACCAAAGATGTTCTTTATCTGGATCCTAATAAAATCGAGGGAGAACTTCACCTAAGGAAATGGCAGACAGGCGACCGAATGAAGCCTATTGGAGTTCCTGGAAGTAAATTGATCTCGGACATTTTGAAAGATGCCAAACAACCAGCTCATCTTCGCGCTTCAACTTTGGTTGTCCATGATAACAAAAAGATCATCTGGTGTGTGGATTTTGCAGTTTCCAGCGAAGCTTTGGCCAGTGAGATTTCTGAAATCCTTGAAGTCAGGATTGGCGATTGATCTACATATAGTACCTTTGAAAGATGGGATTTCCGAAACAATTTGAGGACAGAGTTACCAATGACGATTTTTTAGGTCAGCAATTATTGATCGCTCTCGATGAACAAGCACCTGTTTCGATCCGAATCAATCCTAAAAAAATGTCCGAGCCAACATCATTCAAACGCAAGATCGATTGGTGTAAAAACGGATATTATTTAAATGAGCGACCTTCATATATTGCAGATCCGCTATTCCATTCGGGTAGTTATTATCCTCAGGAGGCGGGATCAATGGTGATCGATAAAATTCTTCGTTCACTGGAGCTACCGGAAGAACCTGTCATCCTTGATCTATGTGCCGCACCCGGTGGAAAAAGCACGCTGATCGCCACCTTTCTGAATAATTCAGGTCTTTTGGTTTCCAACGAGGTAATTAATTCCAGAGCCAAAATTCTTCGCGAAAACCTCGTGAAATGGGGAGCTCTGAACACGATCGTTACCAACAATGATCCTGACGATTTTGGGAAGCTGAAACATTTTTTTGATGTTTTGGTTGTTGATGCGCCATGTTCAGGCGAAGGCATGTTTCGTAAGGATCCTAAAAGCAGAGATGAATGGAGCGAAGAAAACGTCCATTTATGTAGTCTTCGACAGAAAAGAATTCTTGGGGATGCTTGGGATGCGCTCAAACCTGGAGGTTTTCTTATTTATTCGACTTGTACTTTCAATGAGAATGAGAATGAAGAGAATGTCCGGTTCATCGCTGAATTAGGTGCAGAACAAATTGACCTGAACTTGCCCGAACCCATCAGAAAAGGGAGAAAAGGAATTGGATCCTACTTTATTCCCGGTCGAACCGATGCGGAAGGATTCTTCGTTGCCCTACTTCAAAAACATGAAGGCTCATCTTCAAGACAAAAACTCGATCAGAAAAAAGAATTCAAACTGTTGAAGGAAACTTCAATAGTAAAAGACCTTGTATTCCTTGAGGGGATCAACTTCTATCAATGGAATGAGAAGGTGTTTGCTTTTCCTGCTCAGACCTGCGATCGTATCCTTCATGTCATTTCCAAAATGCACATTTTAAAAGCCGGTGTAATGATCGGTGAGATCCAACGTAAAGGAATTACACCGAGTGAAGAACTTGCATTGACCACAGATCTTGTCATTTGGCAGTACCGAATTGAGCTCACACAAGAACAAGCGTTGAAATACCTGCATGGGGACACTTTCGCACTAGAATCAAAGCCGGGGTTGCACCTGGTAACTTTTGAAAAGCAACCCCTCGGTTGGATCAAGCATTTAGGCAATCGTTTCAACAATCTTTATCCGAAGGACTGGAGAATACGAATGAATCTGGACAAGCTGACTTATTGATTCATATAAGTAAACACTACCCTAAAACCAATATTCGGATGTGCCTCGGTTTTCCCTGAATAAGGATCCGGTCCGAGGATCTTTAGCTCCTCTTCATTGCTCATCCATCCACCTCCAACAGTCCTAGGAAGATCCTTTCGCTTATAAGTATCGTAGACCATTTCGGCAACATTTCCACTCAAGTTGAATATGCCAAGTACATTCGGATTGTAAGAATTCACTTTTACCGTATGAAAACCACCATCATCAGAATATGCTCCATTCGTAGGCTTCAGATTGGCAAGGTAGCAGCCTTCAGCATTTCGAAGGAACTCTCCATCCCATGGATATGGCAACTGTCTGCCTTCATCAGATGCCGCTTTTACCCATTCAACATGAAGTGGAAGACGAAGATCATTAAAAGGTTTTTTACCTTTTCCGATAAGCGTTTTATTCAATTCATCCGTGATCCAGAAACAATACATTTCTGCACCTTCTCTTGAAACATTTACCACCGGATAGTCGTTGTATGCTTCTTCTGAAAAATACAATTCTTCCATAGCCTTATTTGATTCCCCAAATAATTCTGTCCACTTGGCCTGATCCGGTTTTGCTTTTAAAAACTCCTCCTTCTTACACTGGATCAGAAGATCGAATAAAAATGTTCGGTACTCGAGATTGGTCACCTCCGTTTTACTCATGTAGAAAGCCTGAACAGAAATTTGAGCTCCTTGATACTCAAAGGATCCAGAAGGAACAAAAGCAAGTGCCTTTTTGTCCAGTTTCTCCAATGCTTTCAGCATATTTTTCTTCTGCTTGTTGTTGGCATTGATCTCGTCCTGAGTCAACCGAGGAAAAGGATAACCCTCTTCAAAAGTTGGAAGGCTTTTTTCCTGTGCCCCCTTTTGTTGTATGGTATCCTTTTGTTTCATCACATAGGGCCCAAGAACAATCGGTTCTATTTCAGGCAAGTCCCCATTAACAGGTTTTATCCCTTTGAAAGGTAGAATCTCTGGAATTAGGTCTTTTGCATCCGAAACAGAAGGCGTTACCACTTCTTTTTCCGGTTCACTAGCAACCATTTCTACTTTATCTGAGTTGATTTCGTTTGTTGAAAATAACCCAATTCCAACGGCGATAGTTACAACTATAGTTGTCATAATCAGCATTTTTTTAAGATTCAACCATTGGCTGTCTTTCAATGACTGACGAGGAGCATTTGACTGGATCGAATTGACCAGTCGTTCACTTACCTTTTCAAAAGAAACGGCAGAGCTATCCTTTTTTGCTGCTTCGAACAACTTATCCAGATCCCTATTCATAAGTAACCTCCTTTTTAATCGTGGTTGAATTCGTTAACAAAGCACTAAGTTTTTCTCTTCCTCTTTTCAGCCTTTGCTTGACAGCACTCTCTGTAACACTTTGAATGACCGCTATCTCCTTGATGGAAAATCCACTTATCTCAAAAAGCAGCAAACATTCGCGTTGTTCATCTGGCAAACGCCTCATTGTTTCATACAAGATTTGTACATCGGTTTGAGTCTGCGCATCCCGCCCTTTCCAAGCCACGTGTTCGATGTGTTCATTTTGCAACTTTACTGTTTTGTGCTTCTGCATTTTATTCGAAACCACACGAACAGCAATTCCAAAAAGAAAAGTCAAAAACACAGACTCTGATCTCAGGGACTCCAGCTTGTCATAGGCAATGAGCAATGTATCATTCATAAGGTCTTCATGATCAAGATCTCCATAAACCCGCGACCTGCAGAATCGCTCGAACCGTTCATGAACCGGCTCATAAAGTTTTAGAAATCGATCTTGCTTTTCCTTACTCATTGATTTTTCATCCAGATGTTAATAGTAAGTGTGACGAAACGAAAAAAAGTTACATCTCTAAACGAAAATAGTGAAGACTTCTTGTTTTCATGACTTATAACTCCCCACAAAATATGTAAATTCGTCGCATGTGTGGGATCACAGGATTTATTGATCAACAAGCCGCTACTTCTGAACAAGTTTTGACCAGAATGAATGAGGTCTTGTACCACCGAGGACCAGATGGCGGAAAGACTCAACTGTTAAATTTCAAGGATATTCAACTGGGTATGGGTCATCGGAGACTTTCGATCATTGACCTTTCCGAAAATGGAACCCAACCCATGAATTATAAAGATCTATGGATCACTTTCAATGGGGAGATCTACAATTATCAGGAAATCAAAAATGAGCTTGCCGAGCTGGGACATTCATTTGTTTCCGGATCGGATACTGAAATGATCCTTCATGCATATGAAGCATGGGGAGAAAAATGTCTTGATCGATTTATAGGAATGTTTGCCCTTGTGATCTTTGATCTTGCAAAAGGAGAATTCTTTGCTGCTCGAGATCGAGCCGGAGTTAAGCCGCTTTTCTTTTATCAAAAGGAGGGCCTCTTAATGTACGCTTCTGAGTTAAAGTCTTTTCATGAACACCCAGGCTTCTCTAAAAAGATCGACCTGAATGCTGTTGGAGCATACATGCAATTCGGACACGTACCTTCACCACACTGCATTTTTGAAAACTGTTTCAAGTTAATGCCAGGTCATTTCCTGAAAGGAAGTATCGAGAACGGCACCTTTGAAACATTCGAATACTGGAATGTGTACGATCAATACAATCAGCCAAAACTGAACATTCCATTTGAGGAAGCAAAACAGGAAACGGCAAAAGTTCTCAAGAAGGCGTTTGAGTATCGATTGATCGCAGACGTTCCTGTTGGAGTCTTTTTGAGTGGAGGGTATGACAGTGTTTCGGTAGCAGGCTTGCTACAACATGAGCGGACCCAGCAATTGAAGACATTCACCATCGCCGTGCCGGACATTGGTTTGAATGAAGCTCCTTACGCAAAAGAAATAGCTGCACACATTGGTACTGACCACACAGAGATCGAATGCAGTGTAGACGAAGCCAAAGCGATCATTCCGGGGTTACCATTTCATTATGACGAACCTTTTGGAGACAGCAGTGCCATTCCGACAACGCTGGTTAGTTTGATGGCAAAAAAACACGTCACCGTTGCCTTAAGTGCTGACGGTGGAGATGAGATCTTTGCAGGATATAATCGTTACGATTATTTAATGAAGCATGGAAAGAAGATCGCTAGTCTTCCAAAGGGGATTCGATCAATTGCTGCTGGTCTCATGGATACTATTCCAGCTGAAAAAATCCCAGTACTCAAGAACAAGTATAACTTCCACAACAGATACGAAAAATTAAAGGGAATCATTCGAGATCCATCTCCGGAAAAGATCATGTTGAGCTTGAGTACACAGTTCAACGAAGAAAGATGGGGCTCACTCTTCACTCAATCCTTGCATCCTTTACATACTCAATACGATTCTAAAAGACTCCAAAAGGATTTCTATACTCCACTCTCTTACATGATGGCGATCGATTACACGACCTATATGCTGGATGATATCCTTCAAAAGGTGGACAGAGCAACGATGACTGCAAGTCTGGAAGGAAGGGAGCCTTTTATGGATCAGCACATTATTGAATGGGCAAGTCGTTTACCGGATGATTTCAAATACCGAAATGGCGAAAAGAAATTCATCCTTAAAGAGATCGTACATGATTTTGTCCCAAAATCCATGATGGATCGACCAAAAATGGGATTTGCCATTCCGGTTGCTGACTGGCTAAGGACTGACCTAATTGATCTGCTGGAAGAATATATTTCAGAAAAAAGAATTCGGGATGAAGGAATCTTCAACTGGTCAGAAATCCAAAAATTAAAACAAGGGTTTCTAAATGGCAAAAAAGAACTGGATGTGAAGATCTGGTATTTGCTGATGTTTGAGATGTGGATGGAGAAATGGGGGTAATTTGAGGCAAAGAATAAAGAGCTTGAAGAAAAAAAAATATATTCTCTATTTATCCTACGATGGGATGACCGATCCTTTGGGACAATCACAGGTATTGCCCTACCTGGTTGGCCTTTCCCAAAAAGGATATCAATTTCATTTGATCAGTTTCGAAAAACAGGATAAGTTTCAAGCCCATAAAGAAGTAATTAAGAAAGTTTGCGATGAGGCAGGAATCAAGTGGTATCCATTGATGTACACCAAAAGACCACCAGTGCTTTCTACGTTGTTCGATATTCGAAAAATGAATGCGGAAGCAGTAGAGATCCATCGAGCGCATGACATTCAAATGGTTCATTGCCGAAGCTATATTTCTGCATTGATCGGACTAAAACTGAAGCGAAAATTCGGTATCTCTTTCCTTTTTGATATGCGTGGTTTCTGGGCCGACGAACGAGTGGATGGAAGCATCTGGAAACTTAAAAATCCAATTTTTCGAAGCATTTATAACTTCTTCAAACGGAAGGAAAAGGAATTTCTGTTTCAGGCAGATCAGGTAATTTCCCTTACCTACGAAGGCAAAAAAGAGATACTTCAGAGAATTGTACCTACCCTGCCTGAAGAAAAGATCACAGTTATTCCTTGTTGTGTGAATATGGATCTTTTTGACCCTGAGAAGATAGCTGTTGAACAACAAAATTCACTTCGATCCGCACTTAAGATCAATGAAAATGATCGGATACTGGGATATGTGGGTTCGATCGGAACATGGTACATGCTTCCTGAAATGCTTGATTTTTTTAAGACCTATTTGAAAAATAATCCATCAGCAAAATTCTTGTTCGTTACCCCTGATCCGGCTGAAAATATTCTTGAGGAAGCAAAAAGAAGAGCTATTGATCATCAAAAATTGATCGTCACACGGTGCCTGCACCACGAAGTTCCTCTGTACGTCTCTTTATTTGATCTTGGACTATTCTTTATTCGCCCGAGTTATTCAAAAAAGGCTTCTTCTCCAACCAAACAAGGAGAATTGATGGCCATGGGAATTCCGGTTGTTTGCAATTCCGGTGTGGGAGATTCTGATCTGGTGGTTGAGAAATTCAATTCAGGAATTGTGCTACAAGAATTCAATGCATCGTCTTACTCACAAGATATTCCGGACCATTGGGATCAAAAATCGATCAGAAGAGGTGGTGAAGAATTCTATGGCTTAACCAAAGGAGTCGAGTTATATGCTTCTGTCTATTCAAAACTGATTTCTTAACTTCGTAAAATGCCGAAAAAACTGTTCATCCTTGCTCCTTATCCGTTTGGAGAAGCGCCGTCACAGCGGTTCAGGTTTGAACAGTACATCGATCAACTCAAGGAGAATGAACTCGACATAGAATTCCATCCTTTTCTTGATCACAAAACATGGTCTCTGCTTTATTCAGAGGGAAATGTTTTCTCCAAAGCCTGGGGAATGATCAGGAGTTTTGGTCGCAGAAAGTTGCTCATGCTCAAATTACTAAAAGCAGATTATATCTTCGTTCATAGAGAAATGGCACATCTTGGTCCGCCAATATTTGAATGGTTCGTAGCCAAAGTGCTTCGGAAAAAATACATCTATGATTTTGATGATGCGATCTGGTTACCGAATTACAGTGAGACTAATTCAAGCTTTCATCGTCTAAAAGCATATTGGAAAGTAAAATACTGTATCAAGTGGGCATGGAAAGTAACAGCTGGAAATGATTATCTGGCCGAATATGCAAAGAGATACAATAACAATGTACAGGTAATCCCGACCACCATTGACGAGAAAGGACATCATAATCTGTCTTGTGATCATACGGTTAAACCGTTAACAATAGGCTGGACAGGAACACATACCACCATGAGGTATCTTGATCCTATTCTTCCGGTTATCAGATCTCTGGAAAAAGATCACACCTTTAAGTTTATCATCATTTCCAACGAGGCACCCGAATTTGAGATGGATTCTCTCGAATACATCAAATGGAATAAAACATCAGAGATTGAAGACCTCGCACGCATACAGATCGGGATCATGCCATTGGTCGAAGACATTTGGTCAGAAGGCAAATGTGGATTCAAAGGCCTTCAATACATGTCAATGGGAATGGCAGCCATTTTATCTCCTGTTGGTGTCAACATAAAGATCATTCAAAACAACAAAAATGGTTTTCTGGCGGAAAATCCAGATGAGTGGGATTCTTGTTTAAGAGAACTATTGGAGAATGATCAAAAGAGAATCGATATTGGGGAAAATGCTCGAAAAACAGTTCATGAAGTCTATTCTGTAACTGCGAACGAACAAAAGTATATTAACCTTTTTAAAGACATATAATGGATTTACGCCTAGTTTTTGCGACGCACAACGACCACAAAGCAAAAGAGATCCAATCGATCATGCCGAATGGAGTGCATATTCTTTCACTTGATGATATTGGTTGTGACGAGGCAATTCCTGAAACCGGTTCAACGCTTGAGGAAAATGCATTGATCAAAGCCAGATATGTTTTTCAGAATTATGGATTGAATTGTTTTGCAGACGATACAGGATTGGAAATTGACGAACTTGATGGTGAACCTGGTGTTTTCTCTGCGCGATATGCAGGACCTGACAAAGACGCAAATGCAAACATGAAGAAAGTCCTTGAAAAGCTGGGAGGTACTCAAAACAGGGAAGCACGATTTAAAACATCGATCGCGCTAATACTTCATGGAGAAGAACATCTGTTTGATGGTACTGTTGATGGAAGGATAACTTATGAGGCAAAAGGGAATGGAGGATTTGGCTACGACCCGATCTTTGAACCAGAAAACCATGGACGCACTTTCGCTGAAATGTCACTTGAAGAAAAAAATACGATGAGTCACCGGGCTCGAGCCATTGAGAAACTCGTTCACTTCCTCATCAAAGATAATTACACGCACCGCCTCTAAAATAGCCCTTTTAAGCGTTAGAATTCTATCGTTTTCATTAGGAGAAAGCAGTGAAATTAAGTAGCTTTGCTACCCACGTTAAAAAACTAAACACTCAACTATATGAGCACAAATTCCAAGATCATTTACACGTTAACTGATGAAGCACCAATGCTTGCAACTTATTCGTTTTTGCCTGTAGTTAAGGCTTTTACGGAAACTGCTGGCATCGCAGTAGAAACCAGAGATATTTCTCTTGCGGCAAGAATCATGGCTTCTTTTCCTGACTTTTTAAAGGAAGATCAACGTATCAGTAACGATCTTGCTGAATTGGGTGAACTATGTAAAACACCGGAAGCAAATATTATCAAGCTTCCAAATATTAGTGCTTCCATTCCACAGTTGAAGGCAGCCATAAAGGAGCTTCAAATTCAAGGATATGCATTGCCTGATTATCCGGAGGATCCATCAAACGATCAGGAAAAAGAGATCAAGGGAAGATATGACAAGATCAAGGGAAGTGCGGTGAATCCAGTTTTGAGAGAAGGAAATTCAGATCGTAGAGCACCTCTTTCGGTGAAGAATTATGCGAGAAAACATCCTCATTCAATGGGGAAATGGACTTCAGATTCCTTATCCCACGTTTCGACTATGAATGATGGGGATTTCTTTCACAATGAAAAATCAGTGACTGTTGACAAGGCAGGAACTTTTCGAATTGAGCATGTAGATCAGAATGGAACTGTGAAAGTTCTTAAAGGAGATTCTCCTTTACAGGCTGTAGAAGTGATCGATGCAACATTTATGAGTAAGAAGAAACTGAATGCATTTCTTGAAGCACAGGTTGCTGATGCAAAACAGAAGGGAGTTCTATTCTCACTTCACATGAAAGCAACCATGATGAAAGTTTCAGACCCGATCATTTTTGCACATGCTGTTAGAACCTTCTTTAAGCCTGTATTTGATAAACATGCGGCGACTTTAAACGAGATCGGGGTTGACGTTAAGAATGGATTCGGAGACCTGTTGAGTAAAATTGAGACTTTACATGCAGATGAAAAGGCAGTGATCGAAGCTGATATCAATGCTTGTTACTCAGATGGTCCTGCAATTGCAATGGTCAATTCAGATAAGGGAATTACCAACCTACATGTTCCAAGTGATGTCATCGTTGACGCATCAATGCCTGCAATGATCAGAAACTCAGGAAGAATGTGGAATGCAGATGGAAAAGCACAGGACACAAAAGCAGTATTGCCGGATAGCTCATATGCAACTATTTACCAGACAATGATCGACTTTTGTAAGAGGAATGGCGCCTTTGATCCTGTAACAATGGGTACAGTTCCAAACGTAGGATTGATGGCTCAAGCTGCAGAAGAATATGGTTCTCATGATAAAACTTTTGAGATCAGTGCGAATGGAATTGTTCGTGTTGTTGATCAGGATGGTAAAACATTATTACAGCATGAGGTTGAAGAAGGAGATATCTGGCGAATGTGTCAAGTGAAAGATGCACCGATCAGAGATTGGGTAAAACTTGCCGTTACTAGATCAAGACTTTCAAAAACTCCTGCAATTTTCTGGTTGAACAAGGACCGTGCACATGACGCTCAGCTGATCACTAAGGTAAATGAATACCTGAAAGATCATGATACATCCGGATTAGAGATCCATATCATGAGTCCGGATGATGCGATTCAATACACAATGGAGAGAATTGTTAAAGGCCAGGATACAATATCAGTTACCGGAAACGTACTTAGAGATTATTTAACTGACCTTTTCCCGATTCTTGAGGTAGGAACGAGTGCTAAAATGTTATCGATCGTTCCTTTAATGAATGGTGGTGGATTATTTGAAACAGGTGCGGGTGGTTCAGCTCCAAAACATGTTGAGCAATTCGCAGAAGAAGGTCACCTTCGCTGGGATTCGTTGGGTGAATTCCTTGCTTTGGCAGCTTCCTTGGAACACCTGTCAGTTACAACTGGTAATGGAAAAGCTCAGGTGCTTGCAGATACATTAGATGAAGCAACTGGAAAATTCCTTGACAATGATAAGTCCCCAATGAGAGATGCAGGACAATTGGACAATCGTGGAAGTCACTTCTACCTGACCATGTATTGGGCTCAAGCACTTGCTTCACAGACAAAGGATGCAGACCTTGCTTCTACCTTTGGTAAACTTGCCAAGGAACTTTCGAACAATGAGTCGGAGATCGTGGCACAATTGAACAATGCTCAAGGGCGTCACATTGAGTTGAAGGGATATTATCACCCTGATTCAAATTTGACATCAAATGCAATGAGACCAAGTTCACTTTTCAATTCCAAGCTTGAATTGATCGGAGTAAATGCATAACTAATTGAGTGGGCGGGTATACCGCCCATTTTTATCTTATGAAGACCATACTTTTTCTTTTGAGCTTTGCCCCTTTTTCATTATTGGCACAGTTCCCAACTGGATGGGTTGGACATTATTCCGGACAGATGGCAATTAGCAATTCTTCAGGTAGAACTGATACGATCAATGTAGAGTTGCTCATTGAACCTATTAAACCAGACACTAGCTGGTTGTATATCATGAAGTATCATTCTGTCAATAACTGGAATATGGAAAAGGCCTATACGATCATCCGAAATGGAGAAGGTAAATTCCTAATAGATGAGGGGGACTCTTTATTTCTGGATATTACATTCATGAATAATTGCCTTTATTCATTTTATGAGCTGGACAATACATATTTCTCCTCAACCATTCGACTCTTTGAGGGTAATATTCTCTTTGACCTTTTTGGAGGTAAAAGAACGATCATGCACTCGAAAGATGTAAAGGAAGATAATGCCACTTTCACCGTTGACAGTTACAGTCCAGAATTTGCTCAAAGTGTTTTATTGAAGCGCAAGCAATGAGATTTTTTCTTCTTTTTCTGCTGGGTTTAACAGTTATCTCCTGTAAAACTTTAAATGCTCCGATACCTGAGGAACAGATAGATACTGCCCCGCCTTTGGAGCAAAAAAGATCAACTCTTTCAATGCCGGTTGAGATCAACTTATCACCATACTTCAAAGACATTGAAAAATCGATTCCCAAGAGTTTTACTGGCAAGGAAGAACAATGTACCGGAGTAAGCTATTCCTATAAATTCAATCGTCAACCGATTCAATTTGAAGGGAAAGGAAGAGGTCTGTATTATGAAATTGAGGGGAAATACAGTTTAAAGTTGAATTATTGTCCTGAATGTACATTCCTGATCAATTCGGATGGAAACTGCATTATACCGCGTATATATGCCTCTTGTGGTGTAGGCGAGCCAATGAGACGAGCAAAGGTGGGATACTTTACTGATGTTGAGGTAACCCCAGATCTTCAGCTGAAAAGTAAAACCTCCATTGCCAAATTCGATACTCCGGATGCTTGTGAAATAACTGTCTTTAAATATGATGCTACCGAGCAACTTAGGAAGGAAGTCACTGCAGTTCTCAAAGATCTTGAAAAGGAAATTGACAAATCGATCGCGGGAGTTGATATTAAAAGTGATATTCAGGAAGTTTGGGACCTACTCTCCAATCCAATGGACATGGAGGGATACGGATATCTCAGCTTTAAGCCCGAGAAAATTGCATTAGGTGAACTTGCGTTCAAAGATCAGAAGGCAAAGGTCAATGTCCATATGTCATTTTTTCCAGAGCTTAAAACTACACTGGAACCAGCGCAGAAAAAACCAATTCCTAAATTGTCAGAATTGAAACAAAAAGATGGTTTCGACCTTCAGTTGCAATTCTTATCAGGCTATGACTCTTTGAACAAAATAATTAACCGTGAGCTGGCGGGCTGTAAATTGAACCTTGGAAAAAATGAGATTATTTTCGATAGTGTAATGGTTCAAGGGGCACAAGGAAAAAAACTCAATTTGAAAGTTCAATTTTCTGGTGATAAAAAAGGCATCTTATATTTAGTAGGAACTCCGGTTTTTGATCAGAATATGCAGATCATTTCATTTCCTGACCTGGAGTTTGACCTTGAAAGTAAAAACTTACTTTTGAAAAGTGCTAAATGGATCTTCACCCCTAAGATCACAGACGTGATTCGAGAAAAAGCTGTTTTCGATCTTAAACCTCACCTTGATGAAGCAAGGAAAATGCTTGACAATGAGCTTAATTCTGAAATTACAGAAGGTGTATTTATAAAAGCGAAAACCGAAAAGATTGGTATCGCAGGAATTTACCCGAATTCACATTCACTATTGATCAGGATCGACCTTACTGGATTGATCTCTGTAAAAATGTGATCAAGAATTGACCATGTGCTGAGCGATCTGAGGGAAACAATTGTATAATGCTTCTTTAAGTTGATCATCCAGGTCTGACTCATCGATCGATAACTTCATACATTTCAACCATTCCTCCTTTGCCTCATGATCGATTTTATGTGGCATATGACGCATTCTCATCCTTGGGTGACCAAATTGTGCCGTATAGAGTTGAGGACCACCAAGAAATTGAGTCAAGAACATTTTTTGCTTCAATCGGATCAGTTCCTTATCTATTTTAAAAAGTGGCCCGATTTTTTCAGAAGCGAATACCCGATCATAAAAACGATCGATAATATTTGCAAGTCTCTCTTCACCAATAAGTTCATAGAGCGTCTGCATAACAAAAAATATATTTTTTGTAAAAGATTGTTTAAATTTGATACACTTAATGACAAAGATATACCTAACATTCCTGATGTCGCTGTTCAGTTCTGTTTTTTTCGCTCAGGCGAAGAAATCGGGTGAATCTATTTCTGATTGTTTAGGAGCAATGAACCTTTTTAAATCAGGTAAATATGCCATTCAATTTACAGGTACAGGAGGTTCTGAGAAAGAGTTCGCAAACTATCCTTCACTAACTGATCTTTCTGATGAAAATGTAGTTTGGCTATCGTTCATTGCAGAACAAGACGGAACTCTTTCATTTACTGCCTCACTTAAGCAGGATTATCTTCAAATGGTCGTATTTGAAGAAGGAAGAACAGACATCTGTAGCGAAATTGGAAAAGGTGTCGCTGAAATTCAGCGTTTGCATAAAGATAAATCCGTTCAAAGTGTAGGATTGAATCAGAATGTAAAAACCGGATTCTTGTATCCACTATCCTTGAAGGCCGGTAAAAAAATCTTAATCGGTTTTTCTACCATAGAAAAATCCAAAACGATTATTGACCTGGATTTTCAGTTCAAGGTGGATAATGCTGCGGCTAAAACCAAAAGCGAAACAAAGATCATCGATATGCGTGATGATGAATTTTCACCTACATTAACGATAGAAGTTAGGGATGCAGAAACACGCGAACCCATTATTGCCAATTTAACGATCGAAGGCTCCAAAGATATTACGGCACTTTACAAGGGAAGTGATTTCTATTTTAATATCTCACGTTCATGTAAGGCGTTCATTAAATGTGATGCCGAAGGTTATTTCTTTTTAGACAAAGAAGAAAGCTTCAGCCCTTCTCAGAATCAGGAAATCGTATTAATGATGGAACCGTTAGGGGCAGGAAAAACAATGCAAATAGAGGAGATCGAATTCCAACCTGGCACAAGCGATTTTATGCAAGGTTCTGAAGGTAAATTGAGACGATTAAGAGATTTCATGGCATTGAATGCTGATGTATCAATAGAGATACAGGGACATGTCTTTGAACAGGGAGGAAATAGTTTAGCCGGTCAGCGATTATCGGAAGCTCGCGCCAAAAGGGTTATGCAATATTTGGTTACCCAGGGCATTGATAAAGAAAGAATGACAGCGGTTGGATATGGAAATACAAAACCTATTTATAGTGAACCAAAATTCGCTTATGAAGAACAAGCAAATCGTCGAGTAGAAATACTTGTAAAATAAAAAAGCGGTAGTTCTACCGCTTTTTTTATTCTTCAACCTGTTAGATGGTCATTATATCTTTTTCTTTCGCTTCTACTAGTCCATCAACTTTATTAATGAACGTGTTGGTGATCGTTTGAATTCGATCCTCTGCATCCTTCGCCATGTCTTCTGATAATCCGTCATTCTTTAGACTCTTGATCATATCCATAGCATCCTTTCGGTGGTTTCTGATTCCTACTTTGGCGTGTTCACCCTCAGCTTTAGCTTTTTTCACCAGATCTCGTCTTCTTTCTTCTGTTAAAGGAGGAACTGCTATGATCAACATTTCACCATTATTCTGAGGATTAAATCCAAGATTTGCATTCATGATACCCTTTGCG
Source organism: uncultured Bacteroidota bacterium (assembly GCA_937899625.1). Lineage (GTDB taxonomy): Bacteria > Bacteroidota > Bacteroidia > Flavobacteriales_D > Crocinitomicaceae > M0103. Next base: position 5,515 of record CALCCB010000114.1, on the reverse strand, counting down.
ATCTCATTCAACATTGTTTTCTCCCAAGGCTGAACCGTAATTGTTCTAGCATCCACAGTACCTACGTTTGCCACCTGCTGAATTGGAGTTGGCGAGCCATAATAATCTACCATCACACCAGTCAACATACTTGGTGATGCTTTACCGGCTCTTACCTTTTGTAACTCTGTTTCCAAATGTCCCAGAGTTTTATCGTTTGACGATTTGAATTCGTCATAGATCATGTCTAACTCTTCAGTCATATCCTGTATCTTAATTTCTTACTACCGTTCCTACCTGCTCACCTTCAATCAATCGCTTAAGGTTTCCTGACGAATCCATATCAAATACGATGATCGGTAATTCATTTTCTTTACACAACGTGAAGGCTGTCATGTCCATCACTTTTAATCCTCTGTTATACGCATCATCGAAAGAGATCACATCAAACTTAGTTGCATTTGGATCCTTTTCAGGGTCAGATGTATAGATTCCGTCAACGCGAGTACCTTTTAAGATCACATCTGCATTGATTTCAATTGCTCTTAACGACGCAGCTGAATCAGTCGTGAAGAAAGGATTCCCCGTACCTGCTCCAAAGATCACGATCCTTCCTTTTTCCAAATGACGAACTGCTCTCCTGCGCACATAAGGTTCAGCAATTTCCTTCATTTCGATAGCAGATTGAAGTCTTGTTTTCAATCCTGCAGATTCAAGTGATGCCTGCAAAGCCATGGAATTGATCATCGTGGCAAGCATCCCCATGTAATCTCCATGAGTTCTGTCCATCCCACCTTCTTCAGCCTGTACTCCTCTGAAGATATTTCCACCACCAATTACAATTGCAATCTCGATCCCCATTTCATGGATCTCTTTTATTTGTTCAGCATAGGCTGCTAAACGCTGATTGTCGATCCCGAATTGCTTATCTCCCATCAAGGATTCTCCACTCAGTTTTAAAAGGATTCTTTTGTATTTCATAATCAATGCTCTTGGCCGGTCAAATATAGTAAATCAATTTTTGTCTTTAAACTCAATACAAACAGTTCAAAAAAAAGGCTACCGAATTTCGATAGCCTTTTTTTGAATGATTATTTCTTAACTAAGTGAGAAACGTTTGAAATCGATAATAGTCAATCCTTTTTCAGTTGAAACAAGGAATTGCTCTACTGTCAATTTATTGTCACGGATGAACGCCTGGCTCAACAATGTGTTCTCCTGGAAGAACTTGTTCAGACGACCCATTGCGATCTTCTCAGCCATATCAGCAGGCTTACCTTCCTGAATAGCCAATTCTTTTCCGATCTCGATCTCACGCTCGATAGTTCTTTGATCCACACCATCTTTGTTCAAAGCAAGTGGGTTCATTGCTGCAACCTGCATTGCAACTTGACGACCTGCATCTTCTGCAACTGATGAATCACTGTTCAATCCAACAAGTGTAGCCAACTGGTTACCTGGGTGATTGTAAGCAACCACTTTATCAGCAGCAATTGTAGTATATCCAGAAAGATCAAGTTTCTCTCCAATAACACCTACCTGCTCAGTGATCTTTTCATCAACAGTTAATCTGTCATCATACTTAAGCGCCTTCAACTCATCAATTGAGCTTGGACGATTCTTAATAGCAAGGTCTACTAGTGATTGAACCAATGCACGGTATCCGTCGTTCTTTGCGACGAAATCAGTTTCACAGTTCAATGTAACCATTACACCAAACTTAGCATCATCAGACGCCTGAGCGATAACTAAACCTTCTTTAGCGTCGTTTTCACCACGCTTCGCTGCGATCTTCTGTCCTTTTTTACGTAGGATGTCGATTGCTGCTTCAAAATCACCGTTTGCTTCAACTAATGCGTTCTTGCAATCCATCATACCAGCACCTGTTTGCTGGCGTAGTTTGTTTACTTCTGCAGCTGTAATTGCCATCGAAATAGATATTAATGTTGTTTATTAATCGTTTTTTTCTTCTGTTGAAGCTACTACTTCAGCTTTAGCAGTCTTCTTTTCCGCTACTGCTACTTCTCCTTCCTCTTCCTTATCAGCTCCTTTTGTGTTCTTTCTTTCTTCAAGACCTTCCTTGATAGATCCACAAATTGCATCTAGGATAATAGAGATTGATTTTGTAGCATCATCATTTGCAGGGATAGGAAAATCAACCGACTTAGGGTTAGAGTTCGTATCTACCATTGCAAAAGTTGGGATATTCAAACGTTTTGCTTCTGCAAGAGCGATGTGCTCTTTAAGGATATCAACGATGAAGATCGCCGCAGGCTGACGAGTCATGTCTGCGATAGAACCAAAGTTCTTCTCCAATTTTTCACGCTGACGAGTCTTGAAAAGACGCTCACGCTTGTTCAAGGTCGCCCATGTACCGTCTGTCTGCATCTTATCGATGGTAGCCATCTTACGGATAGACTTTCTTGTAGTCTGGAAGTTTGTTAACATACCACCAGTCCAACGCTCAGTTACGAAAGGCATATTCACCTCTCCTACTTTCTGAGAAACTATATCTTTGGCTTGTTTCTTAGTTGCAACGAAAAGAACTTTTTTACCCGACTTAGCAATTTGTTTCATTGCCGCACATGCTTGATCAAGGTGTGCTATTGTCTTATTAAGATCGATAATGTGGATACCTTTCTTCTCCTCGAAGATGTACGGCGCCATTGCCGGGTTCCATTTTCTTTTCATGTGTCCGAAATGAACACCTGCTTCTAATAGATTTTCGAATGTTACTTTTGACATTTTATTCTTTTTTAAATTGTTCACGTTCCTTTAGTAGATCAGCAACCGAATGGATTCTCAATGAGAACAGGTACTTCGAAGCTTGGATACTAAACAACCGCCAAATACAAATATTAACGTTTAGAGAACTGGAATTTCTTACGAGCCTTAGGCTGACCTGGCTTCTTACGTTCCACCATTCTCGGGTCTCTTGTCATAAGACCTTCTGCTTTAAGCAAAGGCTTATTCTCTTCTGACACTTCTACAAGAGCTCTTGAGATCCCTAAACGGATAGCTTCTGCCTGACCATTGATTCCACCTCCCATCACATTTACTTTTACGTCGTACTGACCTACAGTATTAGTGATTTCAAATGGCTGCTGGATCTTAGACTGAAGAACCGCTACAGGGAAAGCCTCCTTATAGTCCTTGCTATTTACGATCACCTTACCAGTACCCTTTGAAAGGTATACTCTGGCAACAGATGTCTTTCTTCTTCCTAATGTGTTAATTATTTCCATGCTGATTATTTCATTGAATCAAGGTTAAAAACTTCTGGTTTCTGTGCCTCATGCTTGTGCTCAGTACCTGTGTAAACCTTAAGGTTTGTAAACAGATGTCTTCCAAGACGATTTTTAGGCAACATTCCTTTAACAGCTTTCTCGATCACACGCTCAGGATGTTTTTTCAACATCTGTTCAGCAGTAGTGATACGCTGTCCTCCAGGATAACCTGTGTAACGAACGTACTCTTTATCTCCCAGTTTGGTACCGGAGAAAGAGACCTTCTCTGCGTTGATAACGATCACGTTGTCACCGCAGTCAGCATGTGGTGTGAAGTTCGGCTTGTGTTTGCCACGGATGATCTTCGCCACCTTGCTTGCTAAGCGACCTACAGTCTGGCCCTCAGCATCCACAACAAGCCACTTTTTATCAGCGGTCTCCTTGTTGCCGGAAACGGTTTTGTAACTTAATGTATCCACTATTATTACTAATTAAAATAAGACAATATCCCTAATTTGGGGGTGCAAAGATATGATTTCTAATTTTATTAACAAACGAATTTTAAAAAAGAATGCGGTTTCACCGAAGTTTCTTCAGGTTATATCGCAATCGTTTGTTGAACTCTAAAGACTCAGAGTTTATTTTGTCTTGAATGCATTGATCGCATTCACCGTAAATTCACTTAAAACAAGTGTTCCGCTCATTGCCGCTCTTTCAGCTAAAAGGGTATCCCAATGCTCAGTTCCCTGCCAAAATACCTCCTTCAACATTCTCATTGCTTCAGGGTTCGATTTTGCTAAACGCAGAGCAAGACGATCTATTTCTGCATCCATATCTTCTGCAGTATCGAACACATCTGTATATAGTCCTTTTTTCTTCGCCCAGTCTGCTGATCTCCACTCTGTTGCGTTGATCGCAAGTTCGCTCATTGCAGACAAGCCAATTTTTCGTTCAACTGCCGGACCAACTACAAAAGGACCAATACCAACGGCAAGCTCAGAAAGTTTGACATCTGCATATCGTGTCGCCAAACAATAATCAACTGCTGAAGCTACTCCAACACCACCACCTACAGCTTTCCCCTGAACTCTACCAATGATAAATTTTGGTGCTTTACGACACGCATTAATAACCCCTGCAAATCCTGAAAAGAAAACCTTTCCAGTTTCAAGATCCTTGATGGAGATCAATTCATCAAAACTCGCTCCGGCACAAAATGCTTTTTCACCCATTGAACGAAGTACAATAACCTTCACTTTATCATCGTTACCCAATAAGGTGATCGTATCAGCAAGTTTTCTTAAAATCTTTCCTGGAAGTGAATTGCTCATTGGGTGACCAAACTCAATAGTACCTATTCCATTTTCACTGATCGTATATTCTACCGATCCCTGATTAATTGCGTCTGACATAATTATCTTTTGTTATTGAACTTTTTGGGTCCACGTGGATTATCGGAATTCGACTTTTCTTTCCTTGCTGGTCTATTTTCTTTTGGAGAGGCGATCTTTACATCCAGTTTTCTACCATTGATCTCCAATCCATTGAGTGCTTGGATAGCATTTATCGCCTGGTCCGTACTTGACATTTCTACATAACCATAGCCTTTCGACTTCTTCGTCTCCCTATCATACACAACATGGGCATACGTCACTTCACCAAACGAAGAAAAGGTTGCTTTTAAGTCTTCAGATGTAATTCCCCAATCAAGATTGGCGATAAAAATATTTGTCATTTACCTAAATTGTTGTTGATCTATTTCAGCGTAAAGCTGTCTGTTCCGATAAGGTTACCGTCACAATAGATCTTCACTTTATAATTCCCTTTATCTGCTTCTTCACCCTTCAGATCATAGAATACAGTTACGTCAATACTCTGATTGTTATAGTTGATCTCTTTCGCATCTGAATAAGCAACACTATTTCCACCCACTTGCGTGACATTACTTGACTTTGTTTGTAAGGTCTTTCCATCCGGTCCGATGATCTGCATATAAACCACCTTGTTACCTGCTTTTGTGATTGGATTCTCACCGATCGTAAAGCTTGATCTGATCATTACAGTATTTCTTGCTCTGTTCGTAACTTCAGTAGTGTTGTTCAGCTTCATTTTCAATCCCTCACTGGTAAATCCATAGGCGCTTAATTTTGAACCTTTACGAACTTGTTCTGCACTTTGCTCAGCATCTTGCTTATATTGATCTCGTTCTCCTTTTGTCGATTGAAGTTCTGTTGATGTTCTATCTAGATCTGAAGACAATTTCACATTAAACGTATGGAGAGAATCAATTTGGCGAACATAGCCTTTCA
>CALCCB010000113.1 GCA_937899625.1 uncultured Bacteroidota bacterium | reverse complement strand
CAGCCTCGCAAAATTCGAGGCAGACGGGGCAGGAAAAGAAACCGAGATCGACGTGAATGGCCTGTTTGATATCGCCCTGCTCGGAGAGAAGGACGAAGAAACTGACGTCTACAACGTCATACAAATCAGCAAGCAGCAGATCGAAGGGAATGATTCAGAAACAGTTGTTATTTCTATTTCTGGTCAGGATCAATTGACAGCTGGTGACATCGGAAGATTCACTTCTGCATTTCAGGTTTTGAACTCTGACCTTGTGATCTGTAATATGGAACCATCTGTTAAATTGGAGATGGAACTAACGATCATCAAAGGAAGAGGATATGTTCCAGCTGAAGAGAACAAAATTTCGGGAGCACCTTTCGGTACGATCTTTACTGACTCGATCTTTACGCCGATCAAGAATGTTAAGTATGCGATCGAAAACTTCCGTGTAGAACAAAAGACGGATTACGAAAAGCTTGTTTTTGACATCACTACTGATGGGTCTATTCACCCTAAGGATGCGTTGAAAGAAGCGGCTAAGATTTTGATCCACCACTTTATGTTGTTCTCTGATGAGCGCATTACTCTTGACAGTGAAGTGAAAGCTGAAACTGAAGAGTTCGATGAAACTTCATTGCATATGCGTCAACTTTTGAAGACGAAACTTGTCGATATGGATCTTTCTGTTAGAGCGTTGAACTGTTTGAAGGCAGCAGACGTTGAAACATTAGGAGATCTTGTATCTTACAATAAGAACGACCTTTTGAAGTTCAGAAACTTCGGTAAGAAGTCTTTAACTGAATTGGAAGATCTTGTTGATAACAAGGGATTGTCTTTCGGAATGAACGTTTCTAAGTATAAATTAGATAAAGATTAGTATCGCAAATTGAATTAATAATGTCGTAATAGGTGGCTGAGCTGTAGCGATACCAAAGACAAGCCTTAGTTAACCGTTACTTACGAAATTAATGTTATGAGACACGGAAATAAAGTAAACAATCTTGGAAGAAAGTCTGCCCACAGAAAGGCGATGCTTTCTAACATGGCTTGCTCGCTTATTCAGCACAAGCGTATTAACACAACTGTTGCAAAAGCAAAAGCTCTTAGAGGTTATGTTGAGCCACTTTTAACAAAAGCAAAAACAGATTCTACGCATTCACGTAGAACAGTATTCAGCTATCTTCAAAATAAAGATATCGTTACTGAGCTTTTCAGAGAAGTAGCGCCGAAAATTGCTGACAGAGAAGGTGGGTACACAAGAATCATTAGAACTGGTTACCGTTTAGGTGATAACGCTGAAATGTGTATGATCGAACTTGTTGATTTCAACGAGATCTATACAAACGAGAAAGCGAAGAAGACAACTCGTCGTTCAAGAAGAGGTGGAGCTAAGAAAGAAACAACTGAAGAAGTTGCTGTAGAAGAGGTAGTTGAAGAAACTCCGGTTGCAGAAACAACTGAAGAAGTGGAAGCAGCTGCAGAAGAAACTACTGAAGCATCTGAAGAAGCATCATCTGAAGAAACGTCAGAAGAGTCTGCTGAAGAAAAAGAATAATGAAATCTCATTAGATAGTAAGGGGCAATGGAAACATTGCCCCTTTTTTATTTTAATTCGGATCAATTCGATTTGAAATTCTAACTTTGCACAAATTTTTCAGAATGGCAGAAAGAACCCCAGCTGTTTTACTCCTTGCCGATGGAACGGTTTTCAATGGAGTAGGAATTGGAAAGATAGGAACTACAACAGGTGAGATCGCCTTTAATACGGGAATGACCGGATATCAGGAGGTTTTTACAGATCCATCTTATTATGGACAGATCCTTACAATGACCACCGCTCACATAGGAAATTATGGTGTTCATGAGGATGAGATTGAGTCTGATTCCATGAAAATTGCCGGTTTAGTTACTAAAAAGTTTTCCGAGATCTATTCAAGACCATCTGCATACGGATCCCTTGAAGATCTCATGCTGAAAAGCGGAACTGTAGGTATTGCTGATATCGACACAAGAGCTTTGGTAAGACATATCCGATCTAAGGGAGCAATGAATGCAGTGATTTCTTCCGAGATCACGGATATTTTTGAATTACAGAAAATTTTGGACAAAACCCCGTCAATGGACGGTTTGGAACTTTCATCAAAAGTTTCAGTTCATGAAGCATATGAGGTAAAGCCCGAAAATGCTCAGTTCCGTGTTTCATTGATCGACTTTGGGGTTAAGAAGAATATTGTTAGATGTCTTGTTGAAAGAGGCTGTCATGTAAAAGTATTCCCTTTGAATTCTACAAAAAAGGAGATGGATTCTTTTAACCCTGATGGATACATGCTATCGAATGGGCCTGGAGATCCATCTGCAATGACTGAGTCTATTAGTTTGGTGAAGGAGCTTGTTGAATCAGGAAAACCGATCTTTGGGATTTGTCTTGGACACCAGATTCTTGGTCTAAGTCAGGGATTGAAGACTGAGAAGATGTTCAATGGACACAGAGGAATAAACCACCCTATCAAAAATTTAAAATCAGGAAAAGGAGAAATAACATCTCAGAATCATGGTTTTGTAATTTCTAAATCTTCAATAGAAGCCAATCCGGAAATAGAAGTTACTCACAAACATTTAAATGATGATACGATCGCTGGTATTGCATTGAAGAACAAACCTGTTTTTTCAGTTCAGTACCACCCGGAAGCTTCGGCAGGTCCTCACGATTCGAGATACCTGTTCGATCAGTTTATTGAAAACATGAAAACATTTAAAAAATGACACAGATCGCAAAAGTAATTGGTCGTCAAATTCTTGACTCAAGAGGGAATCCTACAGTTGAAGTAGATGTAATCACTATGAATGGTTTCGTAGGTAGAGCTGCGGTACCTTCCGGAGCATCTACAGGAATCCATGAGGCAGTAGAGTTAAGAGATGGGAATATGGATTTTTATCTTGGAAAAGGGGTGACCAATGCCGTTCGTAATGTGAATACTGTGATCAATGACGCTCTATATGGAGTAGATATCTTTGATCAAAAAGGAATCGATTCGATCTTATTGAAGCTGGATGGAACTGATAACAAAGGAAATTTAGGTGCAAATGCGATTTTGGGAACTTCTCTAGCGGCAGCAAGAGCAGCAGCAACCGAGTCGGGATTAAGTTTATATCGTTATGTTGGTGGCGTTGGGGCAGTGACAATGCCTGTTCCAATGATGAATATTTTGAACGGCGGTTCACACGCCGATAACAAGATCGATATTCAGGAATTCATGGTGATGCCGTTTGGCGCATCTTCTTTTTCTGAAGGTTTAAGATGGGGAACAGAAATCTTCCATCACCTTAAATCGGTTTTGAAATCGAAAGGAATGTCGACAAATGTTGGTGATGAAGGTGGATTTGCACCGAGTTTGGAATCCAATGAAGAAGCAATTCAAGTTGTTATCCAGGCAATCGAAAAAGCTGGTTTCAGACCAGGTCAAGATGTCTATATAGCGTTAGATGCAGCTTCTTCTGAATTTTACAATGCAGAGACTGGAAAATACAGTTTTGAGTCCACAGGTGAACAGATGACTTCTTCAGAAATGGTTGGTTTCTGGAAGGACTGGTGCAGTAAATATCCTATTGTTTCCATTGAAGATGGGTTAGCAGAAGACGATTGGTCTGGATGGAAGGAAGCCACCGTATCCCTAGGAAATAAGGTTCAGCTGGTTGGAGATGACCTTTTTGTTACTAACTCGAAGAGACTTGCCATGGGTATTGAGCAAGGAGTAGCAAATTCTATTCTTGTGAAAGTAAATCAGATTGGATCTTTGACAGAGACGATCGAAGCAGTGAATCTTGCCACTCGAAATTCATATACTTCAGTAATGAGTCATCGAAGTGGAGAAACGGAAGACAGCACAATTGCGGATCTTGCAGTTGCCCTGAATACTGGTCAGATCAAGACTGGCTCAGCATCTCGAAGTGATCGTATGGCAAAATATAACCAGCTTTTACGAATCGAGGAGGAATTAGGTGAAAATGCAGTGTATCCAGGTAAGAAATTTAAATTTCTTTAAGAACCCTAGAATAGCGTTAAATTAATAACGAAGAGGTGAGGTAATCCCCTCTTTGTGTTTTATTGCCTATCATTTTGTCATACCTTTGCGCAAACTAAAGCAACTTTACACGTGCAATTGCGTCTAAGCAATGAAATCAAATTGTATGAAAAACTTTTTATTGATCTTTCTGTTTTTATTAAGTGTTCCGGCATTTTCTCAGCAGTCAACTGCATTTTTTGGACAATGCGTCGTGGAAGTACAAAACAAAGAAGATATGATGGCGCTTGAAGCGACTATGAGACAAAATCCATATGCAAGAGTTGTTCGATTGGACTATGAAACTCAGCGTGCTTTTGTTTTGACAAAGGATATTCAAGAATTTACCGAAGACAATTTTGTTTCGTGGTTTGGAGAGTATGCTGATCGCGTTCGTTGTATCCAAATTGGAGTTCATGGTGTAGATATGGTTAAGCCGTATCCTTTTGCAGATTGTGAGGACGATAAATAATGAAATTAGGTAGAGATTTATTTCTTGCGGTAGGATTACTATTTTCCTTTGTTGCGTTGTCACAGCAGCAGTTACCCGTGAATTGTAATCTTGCAATACCCGGATGTTCTACCCCTTCATTTCCCATCGTCGGAACTCAACCTTCTTATAATATTGTTGACTTTACCTCTGGTTCAGTTTCAAACCCAAGTTCAAATCCTCAAGGTGTTAATTCAGGATGTCTTTTATCCGGTGAAACAGTTTCAACTTTTATCACAATTAATGTAGTGTCAAGTGGAAACTTACAATGGTCGATTATTGGACCTTCTGGAGGTTGCTTTGATTGGATCATGTGGCAAATGCCAAATGCAGACCCTAACTTAGCTTGTGCCGGAATTAATGGGAATACATTAGCTCCAGTGGCTTGTAACTGGAATGGAACATGTAACGGGAATACTGGTATGGCAGCTGCCGGAAACTTACCTCCAAATGGTTCACCTTCAAGTTATCAGCCACCAATAAATGTGACTGCGGGTCAAGCTTATATTCTATGCTTATCGAATTATAGCTTTACAAATCAGAATGTCAACCTGAATTTCTTTGGTTCGGCTCAGGTGGTTTGTGGTGTATCAGCCGTTGACCAAACAATTTGTGAAGGATCAAGTGCCTCTGTTACGATTGCTACTCCTGGATTATCAAATCCTCAGTTCACATGGCTTGTGACAACTGGTGTTTCTAATACATCAGGAGGAACTAATGTTACGGTTACTCCTACCGTAACAACAACTTATCAAGTGGAGGTGTATCAACCGGCTACGGTTTCCTCATCGGCGTTCATTGACACTGCTGAGTTCACAATAACAGTAGTTCCTCCTCCTACTCCAAATGCAGGTATTGACGATACGGTTTGTCTTGGTCAGCCGATATTTTTAAATGGTACAATTGGTAATCCGGCTAATACGGCATCTTGGCAATTTTTAACTACTGGAATCACTCCGACACCTACAGTAAATTTCAGTCCTAATTTTAATTCTTTGACCCCTACGGTTACCGTGAATCAATTGGGATTGTATCAGTTTATATTACGAGAAAATAATGCGATTTGCGGAATGTTCAGAGATACAGTTACTGTCTTAGTATCTAACATAACCCAACAGGTGTCGTTCGAAGAACCTTCTTGCTCTGGGTTTAGTGACGCTGTAATTACAATAGACAGTCCACTTGCTGAAGAATATAGTTTTAATAACGGTTTAACTTGGCAAACATCTAATGTTCAAGGTGGATTCGCAGCGGGAAATCATACCGTATGCTCAAGAAATTTTGCAGGATGTCAAACATGTACTCTAATTTCTATTACGGATCCCGATGACGTAGTGGTTAGCGTTAGTAATGATACTTTGATTTGTGAAAATGGAACAGCTACGATGATCGCCTCAGCGACTGGTGGCACATCCTATTTATTCCATTGGAGTCACACGTCAGATACAGCTCCAGTTCAGCAAGTTGAGCCGGATTTGGATACTGATTACACGGTTTATGCCGAAAATGAAAATGGATGTTTATCAAACACTGAGACGATTAGTGTGACGGTAAGAGATCCGCTTACTGGGACTATTTCTCCTGATGTCACCATCTGTCCTGGGTATCCGACTAATTTGTTTGCTACTGCAACTGGTGGAATAGGCTCACCATATCAATTTTCCTGGAGTTCGGGTGAAACAGGAAATGGAACTTCTCATTCAATTTCGGCAAATCCAGCCCAAACTTTAGTTTATACTGTTACAGTAACAGATGCATGTGAAACGACACCTTTAGAAATGGACGTCACTGTAACTGTAGCTCCATTACCGGTGCCTATGATTTCGGTCACGAATAATGATCAATGTGAACCGGCAATAGTAGAATTGATCAATGAAACAGACCCTGTAATGGTAGCAGGAGTTTATTGGGAAATCTCTGATGGTCAAATGTTCGTAAACCAAGATACAGTTAATACAGCTGAATTATGGGCTGGACTTTATGATGTCCAATTGATTGTTACTTCTCCCTTGGGATGTGTGGATTCAATGACCTTTTACAATTACATCAATGTAAATCCTCAACCGATTGCTGATTTCAGATATTCACCAAATCCTGTATTGCAATTCAATACGAACGTAATATTCGTGAATTATTCGTTGAATGGAGATACCTACGATTGGACGTTCCAAGATGGCTATCCATCATATTCACAACTTGAAGATGTGCACGTACAATTTCCTGATGGTGAAACTGGACAATATGAAGTAATTCTGATCACTACATCCGAATTTGGTTGTTCTGATACAGCCACCCAGACTGTTATCGTGCTACCTGAAATTTTATTGTACGTTCCAAATGCATTTACACCAGATGATGATGAATTCAATCAGAATTGGGGGATACATATTTCAGGAATTGACATTTATGATTTTACCTTGTTGGTTTTCAATCGTTGGGGTGAGATTATTTGGGAATCTCATGATCCGAGTGAAACTTGGGATGGAACCTATAACGGTGTGTATGTTCCTCAAGGTGTTTACACTTGGAAATTGGAGACTAAAGATGTTTTGAATGATGCAAAATTCGAGTATAACGGATTCTTAACAATCATTCGCTAATTCCCGATTTTATTCAGCTTAATCGGTTTTTCATTTTACCTTTGTGAAATATTTTCAGTTACATGACGGTAGAAGAATTTAAGAACGATATCAGACAGGGAGTACCGGATCAGATACCTCCAGTAAAGGAATATGAGAAAGGAATAAATCATGCTCCAAAACGAAAGGAAATCCTTTCTCTTGAAGAAAAAAAACTTGCCATTCGCAATGCACTAAGGTACTTCCCAGAGGAACAACATTCTATGTTGGCAAAAGAATTTGCCGATGAGCTTGAAACTTACGGAAGGATCTATATGTTCCGTTATCGGCCTGGTTATAAGATGTATGCTCGTCCGATCGATCATTATCCTGGCAAATCAGAACAAGCAAAGGCAATCATGCTGATGATCCAGAACAATCTTGATTATGCAGTTGCTCAGCATCCACATGAATTGATCACCTATGGCGGGAACGGAGCAGTTTTTCAAAATTGGATCCAGTATAGACTGGCAATGAAATATTTGTCAGAGATGACTGACGAACAGACATTGGTAATGTATTCCGGACATCCGATGGGACTTTTCCCTTCACACAAGGATGCTCCGAGAGTAGTCGTCACCAATGGAATGATGATACCTAACTATTCGAAGCCTGATGACTGGGAAAAATTCAATGCGTTAGGAGTAACTCAGTACGGTCAAATGACGGCTGGATCATATATGTATATTGGTCCACAAGGGATTGTACACGGAACCACGATCACTGTTTTGAATGGATTTCGAAAGATCAAAAAGAGTCCTTCGGGTTCTTTGTTTGTGACTTCAGGATTGGGAGGAATGAGTGGAGCCCAACCGAAAGCAGGAAACATTGCCGGCTGTATCACCGTTTGTGCTGAGGTGAATCCAAAGATCACAAGGATCAGAAATGAACAAGGTTGGGTAAATGAGATCATTGAAGATCTTAATGAACTCGTGAATAGAGTGAGAGAAGCTCAGGAGAAAAAGGAAATTGTATCAATCGCATATCTTGGAAATATTGTTGAGATGTGGGAGAAATTTGATGAAGCAGGATTACACATCGATCTTGGTTCTGATCAGACATCTTTGCACAATCCATGGGCGGGTGGTTATTATCCAGTAGGATTGTCTTTTGAAGCATCCAATGAAATGATGGCCAACGATCCTGAACAATTTAAATCCAAGGTTCAGGAATCACTGAGACGTCATGCTGCGGCGATCAATAAACATACTACTAAAGGAACCTATTTCTTTGATTATGGAAACGCCTTCCTTTTGGAAGCATCAAGATCAGGCGCTGATATCATGGCCCAAAACGGTATCGATTTCAGATATCCGTCATACGTTCAGGATATTATGGGGCCAATGTGTTTTGATTACGGATTTGGTCCGTTCCGATGGGTATGTGCTTCGGGTAAGCCAGAAGATCTTAAAATGACCGATGATATTGCGTGTGAGGTTTTGGAAGAGATCAAAAAGAATAGTCCTGAAGAGATCCAACAACAAATGGCGGATAATATACAGTGGATCAAAGGAGCTCAAGAGAACAAACTTGTAGTTGGTTCTCAGGCAAGGATCCTCTATGCAGATTCTGAAGGTAGAATTAAGATCGCTAAAGCGTTCAATGATGCAATTGCTGCAGGAAAGATTGGCCCGGTTGTGTTGGGAAGAGACCATCACGATGTTTCAGGAACCGACTCTCCTTATCGTGAAACTTCCAACATCTATGATGGATCAAGATTCACAGCGGACATGGCGATTCACAATGTAATCGGTGATTCATTCAGAGGGGCAACTTGGGTGTCGATCCACAATGGGGGTGGAGTAGGATGGGGAGAAGTGATCAATGGTGGATTCGGAATGTTGTTGGATGGATCTGCAGATTCTGAGCGCAGGTTAAAGATGATGCTTCACTGGGATGTCAATAATGGTATTTCAAGAAGATCTTGGGCCAGAAATGAAGGAGCGATTTTCGCAATTAAAAGAGCAATGGAGGTCGAGCCAAATTTAAAAGTTACGATACCTGAGCTGGTTCAAGACGAACTCTTGGATGGATTATTCAATGAAGCATCAATCAACAGGAACTAATTTCTGTTCGTTGGTGTAATATAGATATCCCTTTACATTGGGGAAGCCCATTTGATCTAGCAGATAAGCATATTGCCTTATCTGCTTTTTGTTTTTTTCATTGGGCGCACCAGTTTTGTAATCAAGGACAATTGTTTTATTCTTCTGAAGGATGATCTTATCAGGCCGTTTCATTTCTTCTTCCGAAATGATTATTTCTCGTTCATTCAGTATTTCGGATTCAAGACTGAATAGATTTTTCCATTCTTCAGAATGTAGCAGTTGAACGGCTTCTTCAAAGATCCGTTCCTTAAATCTTTTTTCGATCTTTCCGGTAGACAAATACGCTGAAAGTTGCTCGGAAACATCTTTTCTCGGATCCATCTCAGCCATGAACCAATGGAATTGATTGCCGTACCTCTGTTCTTCAGATAATGTTTCTTCCTGGATTTGATTATCTCTCAAAGCAATTTCCGGAAACCATAATTGATCTGATACAGTTCCTGGGGTGAAAAAAGTATCTTTCTTATGTTCCTTGCTTACTTTTTGTGATCTGGTACCGCGTTGAACAAAGCACTTGTTTTCTTCGATCCGAGCATTACTCATTTTATTGAAGTGGTCGTGCAAGTATTGTCCAATAGAAGAAGATACGGTTTGATTAAAGCCATATAATCGTTCTTCTGGTCTTGTCATGGCTACATAGCACAAATTAAATTTGTCTGTTAAGGCTTGGCCATTTTCCAGTTCGGAGATCTGTTTTACTTCGTCAATAACACTTTCTTTACTCAAAGAGGTGTAGAGTACTTTATCTCCAACCTCGACGAGCGTGTTTTTTCCATTCTTGATTTTCAAGGCCATATTAGGAATGATCACTACCGGAAATTCCAGCCCCTTTGATTTGTGCATCGTCATAATCACGATGGCGTCTCGACTGGCAGGTGTTTGAATGGCCAACGAATTTTTCTTTTCGTCGAAAGAACTTAACAGAAGTTCAAGATCAGGGCCGTTATTAATCTCGAGGTCGTACACAAAATCAGACAGGTGATGTAAATAAGGATTATTCAATTCATTCCATCCCATAATTCTGAAGAATCCTTGGGTGAGCTCATAGAGGCTCTCATATCTGAAAAAGAAATTTGATCGATCACCAAAATAGTTGGCAATGAATTCATCATCATCGAAATACGAATACTCTTTTCCTTCCAAAGAAATGCCTTTTTTGATGAAAGTTCGATAGGTGTCAAATGGACTAGGGTCCTTACATTTCAAAAACAGATCAGCGAATTTTTTTATTTCTACGGTTGAAAATGGTTTGTACCTTCTTTTGAAATAAGAAAGAGTTGTTTGAACGTATGGGTCATTATTCAGTAATAATGACTCTGCAGAAACTATCTTATGTTTATTCTTCCTTAAAAAAACTGCCCAGTGGTTGGCCTCTGCGTTTCGTTCTGTTAAAATACAGATATCACCTTTTTCAAATCCGTCCTCCAAACAATCTGAAATCACTTTAAGGACTTTGTCCTCGATCTCGATCTTTTGGTCTTTGGAAATCTTGTACGATTCGATCTGAACTAAACCGTCGTGTTTTGCTCTTGGAGTTTGAGAAACTGAATCATAAAATCCGTCCGAAATAGATGGAAGATCTTCGCGCAATGATTCGAAGAATTCATTGTTCAATGAAACGATCTCACTTCCCGACCTCCAGTTTGCATTCAATGGGATCACTTCACCCATTTCTCTGAAGTAGTTCGATTTTTCTTCAAGATTTGGATCATGTTCCGGATTATAAATGCCGGGAAGTGCCAGGAATTGTTCAGCAACTCCATTCTTGAAGCGATAGATAGATTGTTTTGGGTCACCTACGATCAGATTCTTATGTTGATTCCCCAAGGATTCATGCACAAGTGGAACCAGATTGATCCATTGTAATCTGGAGGTGTCCTGGAATTCATCAAGCAGGAAATGCTGAAATCTCGAACCGAGGCGTTCATAGATAAAAGGGGCTTCTTCTTGAAGTACCAGAGAGGAGATCAATTGATTGAATTCTGAAATTCGAATGAGTCTCTCTTCCTTTTTTAAGGAGTTGATGCTTCGCGCAATGAATTTGAGAAGAGCCATGTTATAAAAACTCTTCAGATACTTTCTGGTAAGTTCATATTGAGGATGAACTTCTTGAAAATATGTAACCAGCTGGCGGTTGGATTCTTTAACTGTCTCAGGAAAATCCTTCTTCGCCGGTGTATCTTTAAAACAGAGTTCGCTGATGTAGACACCAAGTTTGGAAGGTAATTCATCCAGGTCTTTTAATGCGAAAAAGCTATTCGTAAGGCTTTTTCCTTGAGGATATTGACTGCTGTCTACTCCGGCTTGAATAAAACTATCGTAAAGATCCTTGGCTTTCTTTTTGAATTCTTGCTCCAACGTATTGACTTCCGACTGGAGTTGTTTATAGGTAGCTGGCGAGAAGTCTTTTGTGAGAAGGTGATCTACAATTTTCAGATCTTTTTCCTTATTGAGCACTTCCCCAAACTCACTCAATTGTCTTCTAAAATCCCATGAAACACCATCTTCAAGGTTTCTCTTCGCATATTCAAAAGCTATTGTCGTGAATTCCTCTTGTTCTTCTTTTCCGAGGTTGTTCATTAGTTGATCCACAACCTTTCCGATCAACTGTTTTTCATTCAGCACTACTTCGAAATCTGCAGGAAGATCGAGGTCTCTTGCAAATGATCTGATCAACCGTAAGTTGAATTTATCGATGGTGACTACATAAAAGTCTTCATATCGATGTAAAACCCACTTTAGCGTTTGATTGGCTCTATGAATGATCACTTCTGTCTTTAGGCTTAATCTGGTCGTAAGCTCCTCAACCATTTGAGCAGTTTTTTCGTCTTTTGAATTGAAATGGGCAATCTTATCCAGTGATTGGATCATCCGGTTTTTCATTTCTAGTGCAGCCATGTTAGTAAATGTCATGGCAATAATGGAAGAGAATTTAGAAGATGAATCGTCATTTTCAAGAACGAGAGTCAGGTACTCGAGTACAAGATTGTGTGTTTTTCCACTTCCGGCAGAAGCATTCAGAACTTTTAAATATTTGGTTGAAGTGGAGGAAGGCATTGGATAGATTAAATTGTGCATTAAAAATAGGGAAAATCAGGAGCGTTTAGTAAATTTGTTAGAACTGATCTATGAAAAAAATATTTCTGTTTATTATTGGGTTTGCTTTGGTTACCTCATGTAGGGACAAAGGAGAAGATGATCCGGTTACACCCGCTCAGGATCAGTTGAGAATGACAGTGCAACCAACTTTTGGTGTTGATGATTTGGTTTTGGATCAGACATATACGACGGATGAAGGTTACAACGTTCAGTTTACGGATCTTAAATGCTACATGACAGACATCAGAAATGGTAGTTCAATTCTCTGTTCTTCAGCGTTGTTTGATTATAGGGAGAAAGGCACAACCTTCTTTACGAAAGTCGGTAAACCGGCAAACTATTCTTCGCTGGAAGCTTATCTCGGTGTTCCTTCAGATAGAAACCACGGCGATCCAACAGCTTTATCTACTTCTGATCCGCTTTATATAACCAACGCAAATGACATGCATTGGGGATGGAATCCAGGATATATTTTTATTAAAGTCGAAGCTAAAGTGGACACAATAGCTGATGGTATTGACAATTTTGATCATTTGGTGGTATTTCACGTCGGTGGTGATACATATTTGAGAAATTTGAGCTTTCCTTCTTTTACATGGAATGCTGCCGGGACAAACTTATATAGTTGTCCTCTTAAGCTGGATATGAAAAAATTCCTAAACAATGGAACAGAAAGTATAGATCTGAAATTTGAATATTCTTCTCATACAGCTCCTGGACAAGAAGCGATCAGTACAAAGGTGATCGATCATTTTAATGGTGCAATAAGCTTGTATTAATGAAGTTCCTACCTCTGATATTTCTGTTTTTCATCATCCTTCTTGCTTGTAAAAAGGACAAAGTAAGATTTGAACCAACACCGTATCAATTAGAGATACCTTCCCATTTTCCGGCAATGCAGATCCCTGAGGACAATCCCATGACAGTAGAAGGGGTGGAATTGGGAAGATTTTTATTCTATGAAGTGAAACTTTCTGGAGATAATACGATGTCTTGTGCCAGTTGTCATGCACCACAAAGTGCATTTTCCGATGCGAATCAGTTTTCTGTTGGGATCGACGGAATTCTTGGAAATCGAAATTCAATGGCACTTATCAATCTAGGCTGGCAAACTTCCTTTTTCTGGGATGGAAGATCAAAAACCTTGGAAGAACAGATTTTAGAGCCAGTGCCCAATCCAATAGAAATGCATCAGGAGTGGAAAGACGCAGTAGCAAAATTACATGCTGATGTGAAATATCGAAATCGCTTTTTTAAAGCATTTGGAGAAGAAGGGATTGATTCTTCAAAGGTTGCCAAAGCGATTGCTCAATTCTTGAGAACAATGATCTCAGGCTCCTCGAAGTATGATGTCATGTATAAGTATGAGAACAGTTACCCGCTCTCTTCTTCTGATCAGACCATTCTTTCTACCATCACCGTCGAAGAATGGGCGGGATATGATCTTTTTAAAAGTTTAAGTGGGGCGGATTGTTTTCATTGCCACAATGGACCATTGATGCAAGTACAGAAATTCAGTAACAATGGCTTGGATGCAACGTTTACAGATATAGGAAGAGGTGGGATTACGGGAAATATAAATGATAATGGTAAATTTAAAATTCCGACTTTGCGAAACATTGCTCTTTCGGCGCCGTATATGCACGATGGAAGGTTTGCGACACTTGACGAGGTCATTGAGCATTATTCTTCAGGTGTACAGCAAAGCTCCACGATCGATCCATTGATCGAATACGCATTTCAGGGAGGAGTTCAATTGAATGCCTCAGAGAAGCAGTTGTTGAAGAAATTCCTTGAAACATTGACAGATTATAATTTCATTAATAATCCTGATTTTCAGGATCCAAATTAGTAGAAGTGCGATGATAGACGAAAGAAGATTGACCACTGAGGAGAAGGCGTTGAAGATCAACCTAACATCCGACATATATGGATGTTTCGCAGAGATTGGAGCAGGACAGGAGGTAGCAGCGAATTTTTTCAAAGCAGGGGGGTCTTCAGGAACGATTGCCTATACGCAATCAGCATATGACATGAAGGTCTCCGATGGAATGTACGGAGAGGCGTCAAGATATGTTTGTGAAGAGAGATTGGTAACGATGTTAAGAACGGAGTATGACACCTTGAAATTTCGTTTACCTAAGAAATATAAAGAAGCTCGATTCTTCGCTTTCTGTAACACAGTGGAATCTTTGAACTATCACAAAACCAATCAAGGTCAAGGATGGGTGGGGATTCGCTTTCAGTTGAATTTAGAATCTGAACCAAATGAGATCGTACTTCACATAAAAATGCATGATAATAGTCACAAAGCTCAACAGGATGCTATTGGTATTCTTGGGGTGAACCTCGTGCACGCATGCTATTTTCATTTCGATGACCTTGATGATTTCTTAACCCATTTAACACATCGATTACCACGCGACCGCATGGAAATCGACATGATGAGGGTATCGGGTCCAGATTGTAAGACCTTGGATAACAGGATCATTGCGTTGAACCTTGTTAAACGAGGAATTACCGATGCAACAATGTTTGACCTACAAGGCGACGTGCTTCAGCCTGCAACTGCATTATATAAAAAGAATATATTACTGATGCGAGGTCGATTTAGACCAGTTACCAAAGTTCACATTGACATGATCGAAGAAGGAAAAAAACAATTCCTTCAGGAAAAAGAAGTAAAAGAAGAAAATCTTAATGTGGTCTTTGAATTGACCTTGAAAGATCTTACTGCAGACGGAAAAATCTCAGATAAGGATTTCGTGGATCGCGCGGAACTGCTGAGCTCACTGGGCTATACGGTAATGATCTCCAATTATTTGAAACATTATAAAATGGTGGATTACCTGGCTACGATTGCCAGAGGAAAGCGAATGGGAGTCATAGTCGGGGTTTATAATTTGCATACCATTTTTGACGAACGCTATTACGAAAATTTACCTGGTGGATTGCTTGAAGCGTTTGGTAGGGGATTTGGTCACAATGTGAAGATGTTCGTTTATCCAGCAAACAATGTCGATACGGGGGATATCTACGATCTGAGTAATATCCGAATCCCGGATCACTTAAAGGGACTGTTGAATTATTTGAAAGACAATAATAAAATGGAAGCTATTAAAAATTATGATCCAAGGTTATTGTATATCCTGTCGGATGATGTTCTATCAAAGATCAGAGCTTCTGTTTCAAGTTGGGAAGATGATGTTCCAGTTGAAGTAGCTAGCGCTATTAAAGAACATGATCTGTTCGGATTCAGAAAAGAAAAAGCTACGATCCAATAATTTCTTCTTATGCCTCACATTAAAAATGCGTTGATCAGGTATCGTGTGATCGATCGCTGTCTGAGGAATAAATTCAGGCCCTTCCCTAGTAAAAAAGAACTTAGGGAGGCGTGTGAAGAAGAATTGTATGGGTCAATCGAAGGGGCCAACATTTGTGATTCGACAATCGAAAAGGATATGTTCCAGATGAAAATGGAACATGATGCTCCCATTCGATACAGCAAAAGACATGGTGGGTATTATTATGAAGATCCCGATTTTACGATCAGTGATATTCCACTTACCGATGATGACCTTGAAGCCCTGTCTTTCGCTGTAAAAACCCTCCAGCAATTTAAAGAGAGTAATGTTTTTAAGCAATTTGGAAGTGCTATCGATAAGATCTCGGATCGAGTGGCAGTTTCGAAAACTGAAGATTCCGAATCGTTTATCCAGTTTGAACAATCCTCAACTGAAGGAGGAAGTGAGTTCATTACTGATTTATTGGGAGCGATCAAATCCGGAAATCTGGTGGAATTTGATTATGGAAAATTTGATTCGGAAGAATTGGATCACCGGAAAGTTTTACCACTACTATTAAAGCAGTACCGTAATCGATGGTACTTGATTACATTCGATGTGATCAAGAAAGAATACAGAACGTTCGCATTAGATCGATTTGATTCACTTGATATTTGCGATGAAAGGGCTTCAAGACCCAAAGACTTTAATCCGGATAATTTCTTTAAACATAGTATAGGTATCACGAGTGGAAAAGAATCACCGACGTTGATCAGGTTTAAAGCAAGTGAGCTGGCGTCAAAGTATATTGATTCATTACCGCTTCATGGGTCGCAGAAGATCGAGAAAATGTTGGATGACGGTTATGTCTTTTCTCTATATGTGATTATTACTGAAGAGTTGATCCGAGAGTTCATGAGTTATAGCGGATCAGTTCAGATCCTTGAACCAATCACCCTTAAAAATGAGATCAGATCAAGAGCTGAGAGGATCTTGAAAAATCATTGATACGACCATTCCTTTAGTGTTATTCAATTGAAAACTGTATTTTCTGCTAACTTCGCAGGAAAAATTTGTTCATGGAACTGATCATAGAAAACATTGGAAATGTAAGAGTTATTAAATTGAATCGTCCACAGGTATTCAATTCTTTCAATCGTTCAATGGCCTTAGCATTTCAAAAGGCAATTGATGATTGCGATCTTGATGATTCGGTAAGAGCAATCGTAGTAACAGGTGAAGGAAAAGCATTTTGCGCTGGACAAGATCTTGCTGAAGCGACTGATCCTGAAGGACCTGAGTTGCAATCGATCGTTAGGGAGCATTACAATCCGATCATCTTAAAATTGAGAAATATTGAAAAGCCAGTGATCGCTGCTGTAAATGGAGTTGCAGCAGGAGCAGGATCTAACATTGCTTTGGCATGCGACATTGTGATCGCAAAAAGAAGTGCGAGTTTCATTCAGGCCTTTTCAAAAATTGGATTAATTCCAGATTCAGGTGGAACTTATTTTCTACCAAGGTTGATTGGTATGCAAAAGGCGTTGGCATTGATGATGACAGGAGACAAAGTCTCAGCAACAGATGCTGAAGCGATGAACATGATCTATCGTGCAGTGGAGGACGATGAATTCGATCAGTTCGTAATGAATTTCGCTACAAACATTTCCAAAATGCCGACGAAAGGACTTGGTTTAACGAAAAGAGCAGTAAACAAAGCAATGTCAAACGACCTCGTTACTCAATTGGCACTAGAGGAAGAATTACAGACGGAAGCAGGATCAACATATGATTTTCGAGAAGGAGTAAATGCCTTCATGGAAAAAAGACAACCTGAATTTAAAGGAGAATAAGATGAAGGTAGGAGTATTAGGGGCCGGAACAATGGGGGCAGGAATTGCTCAGGTTGCCGCTCAGAATGGACATCAAGTGGTTTTGGTAGATCTGGGGCAAGATGTTTTGGATCGTGCAAACGCAGGATTAAAAAAAGTACTTGATCGATTGATCGAAAAAGGTAAGATGGATCAGAACGGTGCCGATGAGGTGGCTGGAAGAATTCATTACTCAACTCAAATCTCAAGTTTTGAAGGTTGTGGATTGGTAATTGAAGCCATCGTTGAAAACCTTAAAGTGAAGCATGAAGTATTCAGTGCGATTGAAAAGGTTGTTGACGAGAATTGTATAATTGCATCGAATACCTCCTCTTTATCCATAGCTTCGATAGGTTCTGCCCTGAAGAATGCAAACCGGGTTGTTGGTATTCACTTTTTTAATCCAGCGCCGCTGATGCCGCTAGTGGAGATCATTCCTGCAGTGCAGACCTCGGTAGAAACACTGTCAAAATCGGTTGAATTGATTAAAAGTTGGGGAAAGATAACAGTGATCTGCAAGGATACTCCTGGTTTTATTGTCAATCGTGTTGCAAGACCATTTTATGGTGAGGCATTACGCATCTATGAAGAAGGTATTGCTGATTTTGCGACCATTGACTGGGCAATGACAGAATTAGGAGGTTTCCGTATGGGACCTTTTACTTTGATGGATTATATTGGCAACGACGTTAACTATACGGTAACGGAAACAGTCTTCGCAGCGTTTTATTACGACCCTAGATTCAAACCTTCATTTACACAGAAAAGACATAGTGAAGCTGGGTATTTGGGAAGGAAAAGCGGACGAGGTTATTATAATTATTCCGAAGGAGCAGAAATGCCACAACCGAATAAAGATGAAAAACTGGGAACAGAGATTTTGAATCGTATTCTTGTTATGTTGATCAATGAGGCTGTAGATGCAGTATTCTTGAATGTTGCATCTAAGGAGGATGTGGATCTTGCAATGACCAACGGGGTCAATTATCCAAAAGGATTATTGAAATGGGCTGTTGAGATAGGTCTGGAAAATGTTTTGAAAAAACTAGAGTCTCTTTTTGAAGAATATGGTGAAGACAGATACCGTCCGAATCCATTATTAAAACGAATGGTGAAAGAAAAGAAGAGCTTTTTCTGATATAGATAGAAAGGACGACCTGAGTCGTCCTTTTTTATTTCAATAGCTCTTCTGCTTGTTTTGCGTAAAACCCTTTTTCCTCTTTGATTTCGATGAGGATTTTTCTTGATTTTGAAGGTTCTGTGTTCAGAAGACTTTTGGCGAGATACCATTTAGCTTCTTCTGAGAAATTGCCATAATCCGAATCGATCAGTTTATCAAACAATTCAGCCGCTTTTGCGTAATTCTGTAGATTGTAATAACAGAGGCCGCCATAAAATAATGCGTTCACATCATTTGGATAAGCAGCAAGGATCGTTTCAAATCTTCCGAGTGCCTTTTTATTATTGCCATCGGCGAAAACGGACATTGTTTTTCTAAGGTAGTCGATGTAAGGTATTTCCACATCTTTCCAAACGGGTTCCTCTTCAGTTCTTGAATCATTCTCAAGATTTGCCGGTGTTCCTGAAAGATCCATCTGTTTTGTGGTAACAGTTGGTTTGGATCTGTATGCTCTATAATCAAGAACCTTTAGATCTTCAATATAAATTTCCTTACCTGCTTTTACTTCTTTTACCAACTTTGGAGTTGGTGTTTCAGGAAGCTGAATAACATCAAGACCATCAGTAACCTCTTTTTTTTCTTTACTTTCAGCTAGTTCCTTTTGATCATTGATCTGTTTGATCTCTTTAAATTCAGCGCTAATACGTTTTGCCAGTATTTGATTTTTAACAGGCAACTCGGTCATTGTATCAATAATTTCGGGTAAGGCAATGTCGTTCTTTTCAAAAACCATGTTATTCTCCCCTTGAACTTCTTTTGAATGAATACTTTGAGGAGCAGTACTTGTTTGACCATTGAAGAAATAAACGGCTGCCACAATAATAATGATCACGTTTAGTGAGATAACATATGGTAGAAAGTTGAATTTTGGTTTGAATCGGAGGTCGGCATTTTTCATGATCGAAAAGTCCGTACCTGTTTCATTCCATCCTTCGAGTGCATCCTGATCAAAGTCATCAAGCTCAAGGTTTTCAAGGCTTGGGTCTTGGATCAATTTCTCGAATTCCTTTCTTCCAACATTTTCTGCTATGTCAGATTTGTTTTTCATGGATCGCTTCCAGTTTCAGTTTTAAATTTCGTTTCCCGTTTTGTATTGCACTTTTTACTTGTTTCAGATCGATACCCAATTGATCACTGATCTCCTGGTAGGATCTTTTCTTTAGGTAAAAGAGTTCAACACATATTTTTTGTTCTTGTTTTAGCGTTTGAATAGCCTCACCGAGATGAGCTATTAATTTTTCAGTCTCTTGTGGATCCTCATTCGATTCTTCCTCTTGCAAATGGATCAATTGAAGATCGGTATGAATGTGTTTCCCTGATTTCCTTAAATACATTAGGCATTCATTTGTCGACAGTCGATACAACCACGATTTAAAGTAATCGATCTGATGTTGTTTCAACTTTACGTAGAGTCCTTCAAAGATCTGCATCAGCATGTCTTCAGCAAGATCTTTGTCCTTTAAATATTTCAGGCAGGTACCCATTACCAGGTGACCATAACGTTCATACAAGACGCCAACGCAGTCATTGTCCGAAGTGTCCTTATATACAAGGATGAGCTCTTCGTCAGTTTTCTGTCTGTATTTTCTGATCTTGTTCCCGAACATTCTTACTATTGATGCAAATCCATTTCACTTTCCATAAAAGTAATTTAAAAACCCATTTTTCTTTCTAATTTTCAGATATGAAACGAATTGCATTGTTGACTTCAGGAGGGGATTCTCCCGGAATGAACGCTGGTATCAGAGCGGTTGTTAAATCTTGTCTTTATTATGGAATCGAACCATTTGGAATTTATGATGGTTACCAAGGCATGATCGATGGACGTGGAAGAATAATGGCCTATGATGATGTGAGTAATATCATTCAATTTGGGGGTACCATTTTGGGAAGTGCCCGATGTGCCGATTTTAAAACAAAAGAAGGAAGAGCAAAAGCCATTTCATATTTACGTGCTGAGGAAATTGAAGGGTTGATCGTTATAGGTGGTGATGGAACGTATACAGGTGCAAAGATCTTAGGGGAGGAAATGAATATCCCAATTATAGGTATGCCGGGAACGATAGATAATGATCTATACGGCACAGAATATACCATTGGTTTTGATACAGCTTTAAATACTGTAATTGATGCAGTGGATAAGATACGTGATACAGCCACCAGTCATCACCGCGTGTTTTTTGTGGAAGTGATGGGGCGTGATGCAGGGTTCATTGCATTATATGCTGCAATAGCTTCAGGAGCTGAATCAGTTCTAATTCCTGAAGAAGTTACGGATATTGAAAAACTGGTCAACGATATAAAGACTCAAAATAAAGGAAAAAGAAGTACCATTATTATGGTTGCGGAGGGTGATGATGGAGGTGATGCTTACGAGATCATGAACAAAGTTAGGCCACATTTACCTGAATATGATCTAAGACATTCGGTGCTAGGTCATATTCAGCGAGGAGGGAGTCCTTCCGCAGTAGATCGTATTAACGCAACAATGATGGGTGCTTATGCCGTTGATCTTCTAAAGGAGGGTAAATCTCTTCTTGCAATAGGCATTATTGGCAAGGAGTTGGTCACCTGTCCGATTGTTGACGCTATTAAGGGTCATGGGCAGCCTAATCTTTCACATCTTCAGTTAATAGAAAAACTGCGCACGCGTTAAATTTTTCTTCTTCTGCAAGCATAAGTTTATCAGGCAGTTAGTTTGGTTTGTCGAATTTTTTCAAAAAAAGTTTGTTGAAAAGGCTTGACAAAGTAAAAAGGCTGTGTATCTTTGCACCCCGCTTTCGACGGAGAGTGGATGTGAGGAGTAGGAT
>CALCCB010000112.1 GCA_937899625.1 uncultured Bacteroidota bacterium | reverse complement strand
TGAGATGGAAGATCTTGTGGAGGCAGCAGGTGTTGGTGCTGGTGATGATCAAGCTGGGAGGATTGAACACGATCGCATTTGGAGCACTGATGTTGGTCGTTGCTAAGTTTGGTGTTGGGATCAAGTATCACGAGGTGATCGAGGATTTTGTGAACAAAGATTCCATACTTAAAGCACAGTCGATGCTGGCGAAGATCGTGATCTGGGCTTCGACAATCGAGTTGGTGGGTACGATCCTTTTGTTCTTTTCATTCGGCAATCAAGGTATCTTTTCTAGTACCGGTGATCGTGTGTTTTATTCTTTATTCCACGGAGTTTCTGCTTTTAACAATGCCGGCCTTTCGATCTTCCCGAACGGAATGATGACCCCGGATGTGATCAATAATCAATTCACCCATTCGATCGTACTGATCTTATTCTTTTTGGGTGGATTCGGAATGATCTACGTCTTTGACCTTTTTGAATGGAAAAAGGTGAGAGAAAGGTTCAAGTATCCGTGGAAGTCGATCGATTTCGGGACCAAGGTATCCTTGTATTTCACGCTTGCCTTGTTATTGCTGGGAGCAGTGGTATTCTTCATCTTTGAATATTACAACACGCTAGATGGAAACAGTGTTGGAAAGAACATCCTCTTTTCACTGTATCAATCGATGACCACACGTAATGCCGGTTTCAACGTAGTAGAGACGGCAAAACTGAGTTTACCGGTGATGATCATCTTCCTGTTCCTGATGTTCATTGGAGCATCTTCAGGATCAGCCGGAGGGGGTATCCGTACTTCGACCTTTGCGATCATGTGGGCATCTTTGCTTTCGACGATCCGAGGAAAGAAAAATACCGAGCTATTCAAACGAACAATTGCCAATGATCTGGTGTTAAAGGCCTATGCCGTATTCTTGTTTTTCGTGGTTGGAAATATTGTCGGTCCATTTGCACTTGTGATCACGGAGTCGGATCTACTGGCATTGGGGAAATACGACTTTATGGATCTCGTTTTTGAACATGTTTCGGCAGCGAGTACTGTTGGATTGTCGACAGGACTTACTCCAGAACTGAGCACGGGAGGAAAGTTCGTTTTGATCATCGCCATGTTCATTGGTCGTGTTGGAACGCTAACTGTGGCCTATCTGGTTGGAACACGAGTGATCAGTACAAAATACAAATACCCTGAGGGGCATACAATGGTTGGATAATGGAAGAGCGAAAAGAAGTAAAACCATACGGTAAGCAGAACGCTTCCAAAAAGGAAGAAGTGGCAGAGATGTTCAATAACATTTCAGGGAAATATGACTTCCTGAATCACTTCTTGTCTATGGGTATCGATCATATCTGGAGAAGAAAGGCAGTAAACCAGCTGAAGGAAGTACGTCCGAAGAAGATCCTTGATCTTGCTACGGGTACGGGAGATTTTGCTCTGGCATTATTAAAGTTGAATCCTGATCAGATCATTGGAATGGACATTTCAAGCGGAATGCTGGAAGTAGGGAAAAAGAAGATGATCCACAAGAAAGTAGATCACATCATCTCCATGCAATTGGGTGATTCTGAAGATATGCCTTTTGAAGATGGTTACTTTGATGGATTGACCGTTGGGTTTGGTGTGCGTAATTACGAGAACCTGGAGAGAGGACTTTCCGAAATGCTTCGTGTTTTGCGTCCTGGAGGAAAGGCTGTGATCCTTGAATTCTCCAAGCCTAAATCATTTCCGATCAAGCAGTTATTTGGATTCTATTCAAAGCGAGTGATCCCTGTTTTAGGAAAAACTATTTCAAAAGACAGTAAAGCCTACGAATATTTGCCTGAATCTGTGGCTGCATTCCCGGAGGGTGAAGACTTTATGAATATTCTCAAGAAAGTAGGGTATCAGAAGGTTTCCTCGAAAAAAGTTTCGGGTGGTATTGCAACCATCTACATGGGTTACAGGTAATATATCAAAGGGTTATCCGTTGTAAGAGTTACTTTTGTAAGATAGAAATGAAGATCAGTTTAACATTCGTCCTGCTTTTTTCCGCACTCTCGAGCATTGCACAGCTTGAGCGACCGCAGAATTACAAGCGTTTTGATGAACGTACACTGCACTTTGGTTTTATGCTGGGGATGAACTTCGCGGATTTCACCCTATATCAAAAGCTCAATGCGTTTAACGATTACGGACTGATCAGTCTGACCAGTAAGCAAACACCCGGTGGACAAGTGGGAATCGTTTCAACCTTGAAGCTGGGAACGCCAGTTGTTCGTTTGCGTTTCATTCCAACCTTGTCGTTTCAGGAGCGTGTGTTGAGCTATACCTTCAAGAATCCGGATACAGCAGCAACGAAAGACCTTTTTAACGAAGAACGCATCAACTCGACCAATCTGGATTTTCCGTTGATGTTTCAATTCAGAACACTGCGCGTGAATAACTTCGCGTCATACATGCTCATCGGAGGACAATATTCCATTGACTTACAGTCGCAGCAGGATGCTTCACAGAGCTACATCGATCCATTCATCAAGATCAAGAAACACGATCTTCAGGGACAGATTGGAGGAGGGGTTGAGTTCTTTGCCCCGTATTTCAAGTTTGGGATCGAGCTGAAGTACTCGCACGGGTTCATGAACTCATTCATTCAGGATAATACGGATGTCTCCAATCCGATTGATAAATTGTACAACCGCGTTTGGTGGTTGTCTTTCGTATTCGAAGGGTAGTGTCAAAGATCATTCATTTTCAGGTTAGTCCGGAAGAGGCGAAGAACGAAGCATTCCTGGTCCGCAGGATCAGTGAAGAATCGGGTGTGCCTGCAGATCAACTTCGTTACCGCTGGAACAAGCGTTCGATCGATGCCCGCAAGGCGAACATCAAGATCAACTGTTCGTTCGAAGTATTTGAAGCAGGAGAGTCCACAGAGCTGGATCTGGATTTTCATCCACAGAACGTACAGGATAAACCATCCATCGTGATCATTGGTGCGGGTCCGGCTGGACTGTACGCCGCTTTGCGTGCACTGGAGCTGGGCGTCAAACCCATCATTTTTGAACGCGGTAAGGACGTACGTTCGCGAAGAAGAGATCTTGCTGTACTGAACAAGGAAGGAGAGGTGAATGGAGAATCCAACTATTGCTTTGGAGAAGGAGGTGCAGGAACCTATTCAGACGGAAAGCTCTATACAAGATCCAAGAAGCGGGGAGATGTGCTGCGCGCCTTGAAATGGCTGGTGCGTTTTGGAGCAGACGAAGACATTCTGGTAGATGCCCATCCGCATATCGGAACCAATAAATTACCGGCCTTGATCGTGGCGATGCGCGAAGCGATCATCGAATACGGCGGAGAAGTGCATTTCAACGCGAAGATGACCGACCTGATCCTGGAAAAGGGTCAAGTTAAGGCAGTTGAGATCAACGGAGAGCAACGAATAGAAACCAGCGAAGTGATCCTGGCGACAGGACATTCGGCCAGAGATATCTTTCATTTATTGCACGATCGAGGTGTGAAGATCGAAGCGAAGCCTTTTGCCCTGGGAGTGAGGGTAGAGCATACACAGGAGCTGATCGATAAGATCCAGTATCACGGACGCTTCAACGATGATTATTTACCTCCTGCATCGTACAGTCTGGTTACACAGGTTGACGGTAAAGGCGTTTACTCGTTCTGTATGTGTCCCGGAGGGATCATAGCGCCTTGTGCGACAGATGGGAATGAAGTAGTGACCAATGGATGGTCGCCTTCGAAGCGCAACAATCCTTACTCGAACTCGGGTATCGTGGTGAGTTTGGAGCCGTCTGATTTCAAAGGACAGGAGACCGATCCGTTCGTGTGTCTGAACTTTCAGCAGGAAGTAGAACAGCGTTGCTGGGAGGTAGCCGGAAAACACCAGAAAGTACCCGCACAGCGACTGAAAGACTTTGTTGATGGGAAAGTGTCGGAAGACTTCCCGAGATCGTCGTATCAGCCGGGAATCGTTAGTGTGGACCTGAACAAGGTGTTGCCTCCGATGATCGCGAAAATACTGCGTAAAGCCTTTGTTGATTTTGGGCAGAAGATGCGCGGATATCTGACGAATGATGCCGTGATCCATGCACCGGAATCCAGAACCTCTTCACCGATTTCGATACCTAGAGATCCAAAGACTTGTGAACATGTTCAAATACATGGTCTGTATCCGTGTGGAGAAGGGGCAGGTTATGCCGGAGGGATCATCTCTGCAGCGATCGACGGGATGAAATGTGTAGACGCGATACATCAAAAATGGAATTCAGAACAATGACGAAGTTTAAACTGATTGTAGTCTTTCTCTTGCCATTGATCAGTAAGGCGCAGGAAGCCACTGATTATGCCGACCGTAACAACTGGGCTTGTGTACAAAGTGAAATGCGCTCAGATATTGCCGAATTCATTACAGATACCCCTTCCGATTCGATCGATGTATTTTATGTCTATCCGACCTTATTTCTGGATACAAAAGACAAGCGCTGGAACATGGATGTGCAGGATTCTGCCTTTCGTGAAAAGGTGTTGACCCAAGCCGTTAAGTTTCAAGCATCCGCATGGGCCAATGTGGGAAAGTTGTACGTTCCATTCTATCAACAGGCCCATATCCGCAGTTATTACAAGCTGGAAAACGGAGGGAAAGAAGCCCTCTTGTTGGCTTATAGCGACATTAAGGCAGCATTTCAATATTATCTGGATCATTACAACCAGGGCAAGGGGATCATACTTGCCGGACACAGTCAGGGTGGAACCCATATTTCCTTATTGCTGGAAGATTTCTTTGATGGCAAGCCATTGAAGCAGCAGCTGGTGGCCGCCTACATTCCGGGTATTGGGATCGAAAAGGAAAAATATGACTCTCTTAAGCTAATGACCTCACCTGACGAGATTGGTGGATTTGTGACCTGGAATACCTTCAAGCGTCGAGTGGATCAGGCAAAATACCGATGGTATAGAGGAAAAGAAGTGATCAATCCGGTGACATGGGACACGACGCTATTGGCTACCAGAGAGCAGCATCAAGGTTTTTTATTTTCAAATGGAAAGCTATATACGCATAGCTTCAAGACACACCTTGGTAACGGGATCATCTGGATCAACACACCGAGGTTTCCGTACCGTTTTCTGGCGTTCACCATGGATAGTTATCACGTAGGAGATGTGAATCTCTTTTGGGAGGATATCCGGATCAATGCAGCCGTTCGTGCGCGAAAGTACCTTTCGCAATTTCAATATTAAAATCGAAGATTTGAGTTCTCTTTGAAAAATGTATTTAATATCTGCTGCTTATCCTTTATCCTTACCATAAGTCTTGTTAGGGGTGTTGACTGAGATAAATATAATATTAGCCTCTTGGATCGCATGTTCAACCTCAGTGGTAAAAAATAAATTCTTACCTCGCTGCTGACCCACAAGTTCAGCAAAGCGAAGCTCGTCTACTGGTCGCTGATCTAAATCTTCATGATTCCAAAGCGCGATAAGCTCCGGATTGATATCTGCTACGTTGACCTTTATCTCA
>CALCCB010000111.1 GCA_937899625.1 uncultured Bacteroidota bacterium | reverse complement strand
CAACGGTTCAAGATAGGTTAGAACCGGAAAACGTCCAATCAATTCAGGGATCAAACCAAATGACTTCACGTCTGTAGGATTGATATATTTCAATAAGTTTTCAGAGTCGATCTTTTCTTCAGCGGATGCAGAAAAACCGATGGTTTGTCTGTTAACTCTGCTTGCAATGATCTTTTCGATCCCATCAAATGCACCACCACAAATGAACAATACATTCTTTGTGTCGATCTGGATCATCTTCTGTTCAGGATGCTTTCTTCCTCCCTGAGGTGGAACATTCACAACCGATCCTTCAAGCAGCTTTAAAAGTGCTTGCTGAACTCCTTCACCGGAAACGTCTCTTGTGATCGAAGGGTTATCACTTTTTCGGGCGATCTTGTCGATCTCATCGATAAAAACGATTCCTCTTTGAGCTGCATTTACATTGTAATCGGCAGCCTGAAGTAATCTTGATAGGATGCTCTCAACATCTTCTCCTACATAACCTGCTTCAGTTAAAACCGTAGCATCTGCAATACAGAAGGGAACATTCAACATCTTTGCGATCGTCTTGGCAAGTAAGGTTTTTCCTGTACCCGTTCTTCCAACCAGGATCACATTCGACTTTTCGATCTCTACTTCATCCTTTTTCGCAGGTTGATTCAGTCTTTTGTAATGGTTGTAAACAGCTACGCTTAGAACTTTCTTGGCGTCATCTTGTCCGATCACGTATTCGTCAAGTTTTGATTTGATCTCAGCAGGCTTTAGGATGTTCACGGTTTCCTCTCCTTTGTTGTCTTTCGTAAGATCCTCTTCCTTAATAATAGAGTGAGCTTGAGAAACACAACTTTCACAGATGTGTCCGGAAACTCCTGCTATTAGAATTCCAACCTCACTTCTTGATCTACCACAAAATGAACAACCTGCTTCTTTTCTTGACATAACTTGACTTGACAAAAAAGCCATCCGTCTCAGACGGATGGACTTAAAAGTTTATTGTAAAATTAGACTATTAATGGTTACGAAGCAAAACTTCATCAACCATACCGTAATCTTTCGCTTCTTCAGATGTCATCCAGTAATCACGATCTGAATCTGCCCATACTTTATCATACGTTTGCTTAGAGTGGAATGCGATAATGTCGTACAATTCCTTCTTCAGCTTCTGGATCTCACGTGCAGTGATTTCGATATCTGAAGCCTGACCCTGAGCACCTCCCAAAGGCTGGTGGATCATTACTCTTGAGTGCTTCAAAGCAGAACGTTTTCCATCAGCTCCTGCACAAAGCAATACTGCTCCCATTGATGCAGCCATACCTGTACAAATTGTAGCTACATCAGGCTTGATGTATTGCATCGTATCGTAAATACCCAATCCTGCATAAACTGATCCTCCAGGAGAATTCAGATAGATCTGGATATCCTTATTTGAATCTACAGATTCCAGGAACAAAAGCTGCGCGTTGATAATGTTCGCAACATAATCATCGATACCCGTTCCAAGGAAAATGATTCTGTCCATCATCAATCTGGAGAAAACGTCCATTTGAGTCATGTTCAATGGTCTTTCTTCAATGATGTATGGAGTTAGAGAAGACTCAATATAATTCGCAACGTGCATGCTGGTTAAGCCCATGTGCTTTGTTGCATATTTTAAAAATTCCTTTTTATCAGACATTTTAGACTTGTTTGTTGTTTCTAACGTTAAAGATAAGTGAGAAGTTGGAAAGACAATGATAAAATTGAAAGATTGGAGGTGATTTTATCATCTTTTATCAATTTTCAGAATTAAAACAGTGAGATCAAATAAGTATTAGTTTTGCAGCATGAGGTTGGAGGATGTAGTGGAAAAAAATGTCTTGATTTCACCATTAAACTGGGGGATGGGACATGTATCAAGATCAATAGCGTTGATTTCTAAGCTTCGCGATCAGAAGAATCGGATAATTTTTGCAGGCGATCAGGATCAGATCAGAATGGTCAGTTCTTATTTTGACGATTTAATCTTTTTGGAGCACGAAGGGTATCCATTTCGTTTCGGAGAAAAAGGGAATTTTGGACTAGATCTAGCGTTCAGCTATCCATCGTTGAATAAGCGCTTAAAACAAGAGATCATTCAAGTTAATGATCTTGTCAAGGAATATTTCATTGATCTTGTGATCAGTGATCACCGTTACGGATTTTACTCCGGATTAGTCCCATCAATATTTTTGTCGCATCAAGTGAACTTGCCAGTTAGATGGCATGAACAGTGGGTGCAAAAGATCCATCATAACTTAATTTCCAAATTCAGTGCTATTTGGATTCCTGATCATCCGGATTCAAGACTATCGGGAGACCTTAGTAAAGAAGCCAACAAATTCAATTCTCATTTCATTGGACCATTGTCCAGATTTGAGCATATTGAAGAAAACAGGACCAAAGACATCAGCTCTTTGCTTTTGATCAGTGGTCCGGAGGTGTATGGTGAAAAATTCATGCGTTCAAAATTAGAAGCAAAGGAATCAGAAATGCCCTTGGTTTTAGTTAGTCCTTTGATCAAAGAAAAGTATCCAGATGAAGACAGGATCGTGGCTACGAAAAACTGGAAAGAAACTGATGGATTTTTACTAAGAGCTGAAAAGGTCATTGCACCGTCCGGTTACTCTACTATAATGGACCTTGAATTTTTAAAGATCGAAGCGGAACTTCAGCCAACACCTGGACAAAGAGAGCAGGAATATCTGTTTAAATTATGGAATAAAAAGTCGCTCGGTTGATCCGTTCGTGAGATTTCTTACTAAATACATTCCGCGTTGATCAAAATACATCCTGTCTTTTCCGTATACCTTACCTATAATTTTTCCATCTGTGGAGATTACTTCATAGTACCCAAGATTTCCAAAAATTAAAGTGGAGCTTACATTATCATAGTAAGTACTTTGAATTTCCACTAAAACTGAAACGATTCCTTTGTTATAAGTTGTACCATCATAGTCAGTAGAATGTAGTTTGTAATAATTTACTCCAACATTCGGTTGAGAGTGTGTGAAGGAATATGTTCTCTCTGTAGTTGATTGACCTGCACCTTCAATTCTTGCGATTGGATAGAAATTGAATCCATCTGTAGAATGCGAAAGAGTGAAATAACTGTTGTTCTGTTCAAAAAGTGTGTGCCAGGTAATTATATTTCCACTTTCAGAATTCCATGCATTCAAATTAACATTGCTTATTGGGAGTAAAACAGGACTTAAATTACAATTGTCATCACCATAGGTTGTGGCCGGACCTCCATTTTCATTGAAAGTTGCATAAACTCCATCTGAATTTGCATATTGACTTCCATCGATTGTGTAGTTAATTGTAAAAGTACTTCCTGAAGTTGTTGTTATTATTGTTTCAAAATATCTGATATCTGATGAAGAGGAACTAGTGCTATTTGCAAAATTTCCGGATGAATTCCAATTCGGATCATTTTGAAAAATAACATAAATGGGCCCAGACCCGCACAATCCATCCCATGTTAGTGCCTCTTCACAAATGTCGGTATTAACTAACATCCAACTAGCACCTGATGGTATGGTCGTTCCAGTGGCATCAATAAACAAACCCGGACAGGCAGCGGCAGAATTTAGCTGATTAATTCCCAATGAATTATTCACTAATACATCTGTGTAATTAGTCCCCGGTAATGTGGCTCCATATAGAAAATTGAAATTTGTCTCATTGACATCAATAGAATAATTACCAGTTGATCCAAAAACTATTTCATTGTAACCTTCCGTGCAAGTTGGGTTGCATGAATTTATTATTACAGAAGTTAGATGGGGTGGAATAGTAGAGCAAGGACCATCAATCAAAGTTACTGTAAAAGGTGTAGAAGGATTACTAATTGTATTTGGAGAAGAAGCAATTACTCGGATTAAATAATTAACTCCCGTAGGGGTAGAAGCAGGTATTGAAAAATTTATAATTCCGGAACTGGAATAAGAATTTAAACTACCAATTACAGCAGAGTAAGTAAAATCTCCGTTTGCATCCGAAAGCTCTACACTGTATGTATTCCCCAATTGCATTATTTCGCTTGTTGTATAGGATATTGTTCCATTTGAGCCTGAATCACAGGACACAGAAAACGAATTATCACTTAAAACCCCGGTTGTTATGGCACAGTCATTAGTTATTGAAATATCAAATCCATTTTCATCTCCCGTGACTGCAGGATTAGACGAAATTAACCGAATTCGATAACTTATTCCAGAGGGAGATCCAATTGGAATTGTTATTGAAATTGTTCCAGTATTTGAAGTTGAAGTTAAAGAACCAAGCACTATTGGATTGGAAAAGTCACCTACGTTATCTGATAATTCAACTGTGTATACATTTCCAGAATTAAACACTCCTGTTGAAGTAAAATCTAAAGTTGCAGAATTACTGGTATTACAATTAATTGAGAAGGAATTGGCTGGAGGTGAATTGAATGAAATTGAATTTGAACCCGAACAAAAACTTTGATTAATATTCACAGATCCATATGAATTTGTTTCTCCTGAAGTCCAATTGAAATCAGAGTAGCTCGTTCCTGTGCCAATTAATTGGATTGATGTTCCTACGGCATCACCATTTTGTGAAACTCCTATGTCAGTAGAAGTCATTCCATTAGCAATTCCGTTCGTCGCAATGAATGTGCCCTCATAGGATAAAAATTGAATTATTGTATTTGTGCAAGTATTTACAAGAACTAATCCGTCTGGTGCACCATTCTGCAATCCAGCAATTGGGATCCATATCGTTCCAAATCCGCAATTCTGATCGGTGATGATCCCTGATGGATTTCCTATAGGAGTATAAGTCACACCACCATTTCCGTTGTATGGAATTATATCGAAACAGGATAAATCTGTACCAGCGATACCAGCCAACTCAACACCCTCTCCAGCATCTGTTCCTGAATTATCATAATGAATTTCGTTTATCCACACTTGTCCAAAAGCATTTCCAGAGAAAAGAGTAAATATTGTTAATCCAATGAATAATTTATTTATGACGAAGAATTTCAACCGCTCAATTTTGAAGTAAAGTTAAGTCTTTTTACTCCAAAGGAGATTAAGTAAGTATTATATTAGTTTGATTATTTTTCACAGTCAAAGATACTTAATCCGTTAAGTGGTTGGCTTATCAACAATTTAAAAATATAGAACAAAAAAAGTCCCGACCGAAGTCAGGACTTTTCTATTTAGTAAGAATTTTTTCTTAGTTGATCGCTCCAGTAAATGTAGCATTACCTGCAAACTTAAGGAACTCTCTGTCTTTAGCAGCTTTAGCCTTTAGGCCACCATCCTTAGCGATGGCAGACTTCAAGTTACTTGCAACTGCATTGATATCGTTGTTACGAGCTGCAGCAACCGCCTTCAAGTAGTATCCTTGAGCAGTTTCCTTATCCTTAGAAGAATCTACAGTCTTAACAGCATCAGTAGCTGAACCATTCAACATTTGAGCAAGAGCCTTGTTGAAAGAAGCTTCAGAACCGAAAGATGAAACTGCATCAGCATAATTACCATCCTGGATTTGGCAGATTCCCATGTTGTAACTTACTTCTGAACCGGCACCTTTAGCTTGAGACAATAACGTCTTAGCTTTAGCACGATCTCCAGAAGCGCCAGCTATAGCACCTAGGTTGTTCTTAGAGATTGGGTTTTCTTTAACACTGTTTGCTTTTTCAAACGCAGCCTTAGCTTCGTTCATTTTGTTTTGCATATAAAGAACAGCTCCAACATTGTTGTGTGTTCTGTAGTCATCAGCATAGTTCTTAGCAGCAACTTGGTAGATCGCAAGTTTCTGGTTTAGATCTTCAACCAATGTTGCAGTGAACAACAATTCTTCAAGATTCAATGAATCTGGAGTAGAAGCTGCGATCGCCTTCAATTCTTCGTCAGAATATCCAGTAAGATCATAAGTTGTGATGATCTCTGATCGACGTAGTCTTGGGAATACATTCTTGTCAAGTTCAGTGAATGTCTTACCCATGTTTCTCATTTCAGTTTCACGAGTTGCAGGATCAGAATTCATTTCCAAAACTTTGATCACAAGACTCTTGTCAGCTTCACTGATAGCAGTTGATGCTTCCAATTCTCTCTTGAATCCTGGGTAATCCTCTCCACGTCCACTCAAAGAATAAACTTCTGTTTGAGCTTTGTCATTCTTAGCTTTCTTCGCTACTTCCATCGCTGCCTTCTTACCAGCTTCAGCACGATCGTTAGAAAGTGTGTTGTTCTTATCTTCTTCTCCTTCAGGTGAAGCGTATCCAACAACAGAAATAGTTTTGATGTTTACTTTAGGGTTTGTCTGAACAGCAGCCAACCAGTTCTGGAAATCTACGATATCCTTATCCTTCATTTCGTTAGCCTGAACAACTGACTTACCTTTGTCATAATTGATCTGAGCAAAAGTTGTTTCCTCTGTTACTCTTCTGAATTCATCTTTTGCAAGAATTACTCTGAAATCCTTGTTTACAAGGTACGGAGTGATGATTGTTGCGTCAGCGATCTTCTTGTCTTCAAATTTACCTGGCTTCTCTTTTCCACCTTTGTAAACTTTTCCAGTAACAACTAGATCAGCAACTTCCATGTCTGGCTTGTATGCCACCATGTCTTCATAAACTACTTTTCCACCTGGCTTGTACTGGATAACTGAACCGTTTCCAGAAGCTTTTTCACCCTGGATAGTAACTGTCTTAAGTGCAGTGCTTCCTAACATAGGAGTAATCTCTGCACTCGCTTTTTTCTTGATTCCTTTCTCAGGAAAAGTAACGTCCACACGCACTTTTACAGAATCTCCATGCATTTCTAATGGACTTGGAGTCACTTTGTAATCTAGATCTTTTAATAGGTCACAGCTGGTCAATAATGAACCTGCAACAGCGATAAAAGCTAAACCTTTGATGCTTTGTCTTTTCATATTCGTAGTTTAAATCCTTACCAAATTTTAGGGCAATATTAATCAATAAATTTATGTTTCAAAAGGTTTTAATCAATTAATTCATGAAGTTTTATCGATGATTTCGTGGCTTTTATACCATTCAGATCATTTGTTTGACTAACGAGGTCATTAATATTGCATTTTGTCTTGGGATCGATCAACCCTTCATCTAAATCGTTTAATGGGATAAGTACAAAGGCTCTTTCCATGTATCTGGGGTGCGGAACAACCAGTTCCGAAGTGTTAATAATTAGATCGCCAAAAAATATAATGTCAATGTCAATTGTTCTGGAAGTATACGATCCGCTTGTAGCTCTTTTTCTGCCCAATTCATGCTCGATCGCTGATGTTATTCTATAAAAATCAGTAGGATTAAGAGTCGTTTTACAAGCAAGTGCCAGATTAATGAAGTTTGTTTCTGAAACGAAACCAACAGGAACAGTTTCGTAGCTTAATGAGATTTTGAAAACTTTGCCTGCTCTTAAATGTATAAGTTTAATTGCCTGTTTTAAAAGATCTAACCGGTCTCCGGAATTACTTCCCAGACTCAGGTACACAGTTACTTCCATTTGAGGGTGTTGATCATTTTTTTTAGATCGGTATGGATGTAATCCAACGTTGGTTTCAGTGAATCAAAATTCGGAGTACAGTTCAATAATAACTCTGCTCTAAGGAAATGATTTGTTGAGTCCGTCAAATAAAACTGATAATTCGTGGCTACATCTCCCTTCAAAAAGAAAAATGTTCCAAAAACATTATCTTTTTTTCTGATGATCTTTTCGTCCTCGATTGATGTTGCCTTCAATTTATGGTCGTCAACCTTATCATTAGAAAAATTGATGAACTTTGATAAAGTGTCTGAAGGTTGAAGTTGGTAGTGGAACAAAAAAAGTTTCCCATTCACTTTTCCCAGATCGATTTCCTGATAACAAACATTGCCAGTTGTATTTCCCTCGGGTAATGTATAAACTTCCGAAAGTTCGAAGGAGAAGCCACAATTGCTGTTTACTTCACGGTAACTATGTTCAGGGAAATCCAATCTCAGATAAGTGGGAGGTTTTGGTACCAAAAGCTCATCTCCTCCACAACTTGTTAGGGTGAGTATGATTAGAATGAAAAAGAATGATTTAGATCTTTTCATCAGGCAAAATAGCTTTGATCATTTTGATCCGACGTTTATCACTTGATTCAACGATCAACTTTACATCAGAGCAAACAATGTATTCATTATTTCTTAAGATCCTTCCAGCATGCTCAAGGATAAACCCTCCCAGAGTTTCCGAATCTCCCTTAGTTGCTTCAAAATCTTTACTGTCAATTCCTGTAACCTTGTAAAAATCTACCAATGCAGTTTTCCCTTCGAAGACGTAGGTATGATCATCTACTTTCGTATAAATGATGTCGTCATCATCAAATTCATCCGTAATGTCACCTACGATCTCTTCAAGGACATCCTCCAGAGTAATAATTCCACTTGCACCACCATATTCATCAACGACCACAGCCATGTGCATTTTCATACTTTGAAATTCTCTGAGAAGGTCATCAATCTTTTTATTCTCAGGAACAAAAAAGGGCTTTCTGATCAATAGGTTCCAATCAAATGAACTTTCTGAACCCAAATGAGGAAGTAAATCTTTGATATACAGAATTCCGATTACGTTATCCATGCTTTTATCAAAAACTGGTATTCTTGAATATCCTGCATTCAGAATCACCTCAAGAACCTGATCAAAATCGACTGTGTTATCAATTGCAACCATGTCTACTCTTGATCTCATGATCTGGCGAGCTTCAGTATTACCAAACTTTACAATTCCTTCAAGGATCTTTTGTTCTTCCTCAGAGGTAGACTCTTGCTTAGTCAGCTCAAGGGCTTTTTCCAACTCGTCAGTAGTGATCTTTATTCCTTTTCTTCCGGCAATTCGCTGAATAAATTTGGTGCCATTTACTAAAAATGATTTCAACCATGAAAGGGGTGGTATTTTACGTACAATATTGAGTGGAAGAGCAGTTATTTTTACGAACGAAAGAGGATTTCGATTCGCATAGATCTTTGGAATTACTTCACCCAATAACAACAAAACCAATGTAATCCCTACGACCTCAACAATGAATCTCAAAGTTTCGTTCGCGTTCTCCTTTGGATAAACTTCGCCAAGTATCGCTGATGAAATAATAACAATACCAACATTCACGAAGTTATTCGTGATCAAAATGGTTGCTAACAATTCTTTAGGTACACTCAAAAGCTCCAGCACCAGATTACTGTTCTTTGTGTTTTCAGCTTTAAGTTCTTCCTTTTGTGTTGGATTGAGCGAGAAGAATGCTGCTTCAGAGCCCGAAGCAAGGGCAGATAGAGCGATTAAAATGATTAGAATAACAAAAAGTACTGTCACGCCTGCGTAGGTCGTTTCAGTTGAGAATGCCTCTAGAAGAGGCGTAAGACTCGGAGGTTCGATACTACTCATTGTTTATTAAAACGGTAATCCATCGTCAGAACTGTCCTTCAGTAAATCCGGAATAGGAGGTGGTGCCTGAGGACCATCATTGGTCGGGTAAGGTTGTGCAGATTCCGTTCTTTCAGTGGTTTCTGGTCTTGAAAGAATGGTCATTTCATCTGCAAGTACCTCTGTAGAGTAACGTGTATTGCCTTCTTTATCTTGCCAGGATCTCTTTTTGAGTTTTCCTTCGATATAGACTTTGGTCCCTTTACGAACGTACTTTTCTGCAATTTCTGCCAGTCCTCTCCATAGAACGATGTCATGCCAGTCCGTATTCTCACGCTTTTCACCGGTATTTCTGTCTGTATACGCTTCAGAAGTCGCCAAAGGGAAATTGGCTACAACTGCACCGCTCTCTAGCCTTCTTACTTCCGGGTCTTTTCCAAGGTTGCCGATCAAGATCACTTTATTTACACTTCCTGCCATAATGCGTTGTTAAAATACAAATATATGGTTTTCAAGTTAATCATTTGCGCTCATTATTGATCCTGTCGATGTAGTTTTCAATCAGTTTTGGAACAGGATAATCAGACAATCGTTCAACATCTATTTTAAAAACTTCTCTACCATCGAATTCTTCATTAATTTCCTTCATGTGGTAAAAGACCACATTTAATTTCTGATGTGATAAAAGGTGAGTGATCACCTCCGAATGATAGATTGATTTATTGCTTAATTCTTTATGTTTCAGTTGAAAGTCCTTTTCACTAAGCGACTCAAATAGTGGGAATTCAAACAAGTTCTGCCAGATATCTTTTTCTGAACGTTTCGCCAAATGTATGTGGTTAGACTCTTCAATGAAATAGTGAAAGTACCGTTGACGAACCTTTGTTTTTTTTGATTTTACCGGTCTGTTTTCAATCGTTTTGTTCTGCCTTGCAAGACAGATCGAGTTTATCGGACACACATTGCACTCCGGCTTTTTAGGTGTACAAATCAAAGCTCCCAACTCCATTATCGCTTGATTATGAATATCTGGATGAACCGGGTGGATCAATAGTTGTGCAAGATCCTGGAATTCTTTGATACCTGCAGAAGTGTCAATGGGGGTGCTAAGATCAAAACATCTGGAAAGTACTCTGTAAACATTTCCGTCTACAACAGCGACAGGCTCTTTATAAGCAAATGAAGCAATGGCTGCTGCAGTATAATTTCCGATCCCTTTTACCTTTTTCAAGTCCCTAAAAGACGAAGGGAAATTCCCTTCAAATTCATTCATGATCTGTTTTGCGGCAAAGTGGAGATTCCTAGCTCTTGAGTAGTAGCCTAGTCCTTGCCAGTCTTTTAACACTTGTTGCTCTTCTGCGCTTGCCAGGCTTTCAAGTGACGGATAATTTCGAACAAATTTTTCATAGTAGGAGAGTCCTTGCGCTACCCTTGTTTGTTGCAGGATAACTTCGGACAACCAGATATAATATGGGTCAGTTGTGTTCCTCCATGGAAGATCACGATGGTTTTGTCTATACCAATCCGTTGTTAATAGGTGAAAATCAGCCATTAAGGGAAAAAAGATTTTTTTTTGACCTTGAAGCAAAGTTAATTCTTTTGAGTGAACTACTTTTGCGGTCTTAATTTTTGAAAACAAATAAATCATAGAATAATGACTAAAGCAGACATCGTTGCAGGTATTGCAGAAGAAACAGGGTTGGAGAGAGCTGAAGCTCTAAAGGCAGTAGAATCATTCATGACAAGCATCAAGTCATCTTTGGCAAACGGGCAGAATGTATATTTGAGAGGTTTCGGAAGTTTTGTAGTTAAAGAACGTGCTGAGAAAACGGGAAGAAACATTTCAAGAAATACTACGATCATTATTCCAGCGCACAATATTCCTTCATTCAAGCCTGCTAAGACATTCGTTGATGAAGTGAAGAATAAGGTGAAAGTAAAATAATAGATTTCCTTTCATTAAATCTCTTGCAGATTCAATGAAAATACTATCTTTGCACTCCTGTTTTTCGCGGGAGTGTTTTTTTTCCATAGCGAAATCCAGTCAAATTGAGATTAACCAATTTAATAATATAGATTATGCCAAGCGGTAAGAAAAGAAAGAGACACAAGATGGCTACGCATAAGCGTAAGAAGAGACTTAGAAAAAACCGTCACAAGAAGAAGAAGTAATTCTTCTCAACTAGTTATCAATAACTTAGTAGGTCTGTCTTGCTAAGTTTTTTGTGTTTTAAATAATTTAATTTAAGCTTTCGTGAGTTTAGAATTAGTAGTCGATGCCAGACCTAATGGCATTTGGCTTGCTTTGTTGCGTGACGGAAAGCTTATTGAGTTGCATGAAGAACAGGGAAATACTGATTTCGCTGTTGGCGACATATATCTAGGAAAAGTACGTAAAGTCGTTCCCAGTTTAAATGCTGCTTTTGTGGACGTAGGATATGAGAAGGATGCTTTTCTGCATTATCTTGATCTGGGGCCTCAATTCAGTTCACTTAATAAGTTTACCAAGGAAACGCTGCACGGTAAGCAAAGCGTTGCTGATCTTTTGTATTTCAGATCGGAAAAAGATATTCCGAAAGAAGGAAAGATCGACGAAATTATTTCAGCTTCTCAACCAATCCTGGTACAGGTTGCCAAAGAACCGATCTCGTCAAAAGGTCCAAGGTTAAGTTCCGAGATCACCCTTGCAGGTAGATATTTAGTTCTTGTTCCTTTTTCGGATAAGATTTCGATTTCTCAGAAGATAAAAGAACAGGAAGAAAGAGATCGTTTGAAAGATCTTCTTGAGGCGATCAAGCCTAAAAACTTTGGTGTGATCATTCGCACAGTTGCAGAAAATAAGAAAGTTGAAATGATCGATCAGGATCTCAAGAATC
The DNA here is from genome assembly GCA_937899625.1 of uncultured Bacteroidota bacterium. GTDB lineage: Bacteria > Bacteroidota > Bacteroidia > Flavobacteriales_D > Crocinitomicaceae > M0103. Next base: position 59,045 of record CALCCB010000111.1, on the reverse strand, counting down.
TACTTGAGAAATGGAAGACCATGCATACGAACTTGAAAAATGCAACTCCACCCAAAAGAGTTCTAGGTGAAATAGATAAGACATCATCTATTCTGAGAGATCTTCTTAATGCAGACTTTAGCAATATTCATGTAAATGATGAGAAAGTCTACAATGAAATGAGGGAGTACGTATCTGGAATTGCTCCGGGACGTGAAAAGATCTTGAAGCATTATGATGGTAAATTGTCGATCTATGAGCGTTTCGGGATCAACAAACAGATCAAGGCTTTATTTGGGAAAAAAGTACCTCTTCCTAGTGGTGGATATCTGATCATTGAGCATACTGAAGCGATGCACGTTATTGATGTGAACAGCGGAAATCGTAAAGGTGCAGATGGTCAGGAAAGTAATGCAATGGCAACCAACATAGAGGCTGCAGAAGAAATCGCACGAGTACTTCAGTTAAGAGATATGGGAGGAATCGTGTGTATCGACTTTATCGATATGCATGATAGAGAGAACAACAAAATCCTGTATGACAAGCTGAAAACGTTCATGCAAAATGATCGTGCTAAACACAATATTTTACCTCCATCAAAATTTGGGGTAGTTGAGATTACTCGTCAGCGTGTAAGACCTGAAACGGATATCAATACTTCAGAAACTTGTCCCACGTGTAATGGAACTGGAGAGGTTCAAGCTTCAATTCTTTATGCTGAAGAAATTGAAACAAACTTGAATTTCTTGATCCTTGATCGTAAGGAGAATAAGGTGGCATTGTTGGTGCATCCTTATCTTGAGGCTTACTTTAAAAAAGGATTGATTTCGAAACAATTGAAATGGTTCTTTAAGTACAAAAAGTGGATTCCGATCAGAGGTGTGACTGCAAATCATCTTTTACAATACACTTTTGTGAACGGAAAGAACGAAGAGATCACATTGTGAGTTCAATTACAAATAACACATTAAAAGAGGCCACCATGAAAATGGAGGCCTTTTGTGTTTATCAGGACAGATGTAAAAAGGAAGTTATTGAAAAATTGAAGTCATTTCAATTATCGGATGAACAAAAAGCAAAAATTATAGATCATCTAATTTCCTATTCTTTCTTAAATGAGGAGCGCTTTGCTGAATCGTATTTATCCGGAAAATTCAAGATCAAAAAATGGGGCAGGATCAAGATCCGACAAGGACTTATATCGAAAGGTGTTTCGAAAGAGATGATAAAAACAGCAATTGATTCAATAGATTCAGACGCTTACTATGAAACGCTTAAGAACATTGCGGAGAGAAAATGGAATGATCTTGATAACCAGGAACCATTTCAAAGAAAGGTCAAAACACTTCGATTTCTTGCTTCAAGGGGATACGAGCAAGATCTGTGTTTTGATGTGATCAATGTCCTGATCAATGAATGATGATCTTTCCGATATACATAGCTGTATTCCCCAGGTAATTCTCGTAAAAGATCCGGACGAAATAAGAACCCACGCTTAGATCTGTAGGGGCATGAAGGATGGTACTTTGATCATTTTCTTTTTCAAAAACAAGTCTTCCATCTGCAGAGTAGATAGATGTGTAGAATTGACTTATTTCATCATTATTTGATCGAATGGTTACCGATTCTCCAGTTACGGAAGGGTTAGGATAAATTGTAAATGGGGCAATACTGGTTACTGCGCCGAAATTGCTTGAATTGAACTCCAATAGAAATAGACCATATTGACGATCCGAAACGATCAATTGGTTATTTGAATACTGACTGTAAACACCCCAGGCGCCATTCATCTTAAAAATGTTTTCATCTGGGTAGGTATCGTAGAATGCTACTTCATGTGGGACAGGATCCCGAAGGTCGAATATTCGGACCCCCTCATTGTAATATGCCACATAGGCAAAGGTATCGGAGATCATGATGTTATGTGTAACACTTCCTTCATTGAAAGCAGTGCCGAAACTTCCCGTAACCTGAAGGTTAAACGCATCGTCCACTGAGCAACGTTTTACTTTTTTACCATTGGTTTCATCTGCAAAGACATAGGTGTCTCCATCCGGGGATAACCAACCCTGGTGATTGTATCCCTGATCTGTATAGAAGGTCAGATTATTGATGTAGGATGGAGAAGAGGTATTAGTGAAGTCATAGACCCTAATTCCATTGGTTCCACAATTCAGGATTGCTTTTCGATCTCTTACATAGCAGTCATGAACCTCTGGGATGTCATCTGGTCCTGTCCAAAGGATTTGTGGGTCAAGAGGGTCAGCAAGTGAAAATACCCTCATTGGCTCAACAGAAGTAGGAGTTCCTGAAATAATTGGTGTTACAAGACATGCAAACAGAAGGTCATTAGTTGTGTCAATAAATAAATTGTGGCACCTTCCGATCCTACTATCTTGTATGTCAGCTACCAGAACGATTGAATCCGGAAGATAAGAAAGGTCAATGATCTGAAGGCTACTATTCCCCTCATCGCAAATAGAGTATAGGTAGTTCTTATAGGTTTTGAATTCTCTATGAATGACCATCGATGAATTGTACTTTCCTTCTACAAATCCTGCAGGATGCAATTTTTTATCCTTGATCTGAAAAACATGGGTTCCTTCAGTCGAGCCGATTACAGCATACTCACTACCCTCAAAGTCAAAGCCCCAACATCCCGAATATCTTACAGAAGTTGAGTTTGTGACAAGGCTGTCCTGGAACCAATGATCCAAGAGTGTCATATTCTTCTTTTCCTGAGCATAACCGATATTTGCCAGCCAGCAAAACAGTATCAATGTTCTTGTAAGAGATGTTATCATCTAAATTCAAAGATAAGCACATTGAGCCATTTAGGATTATTAACAATCTGATTGGTATATATTACTTATTTTAGCAGTATGTATCAGTGATATAATGTCGGATTCTGTTATTATCATACCAACGTATAACGAGATTGAAAATGTCGAGAAAATGACCCGTAAGGTCATGTCTATTGAAAAGGATTTTCATCTCCTGTTTGTTGATGATAATTCACCTGACGGAACATCAGATAAAATCATTGAGCTTCAACAAGAATTTCCCGGAAGAATTCACCTTGAAACAAGGTCTGGAAAGCTTGGGCTTGGTACAGCATACATTCATGGATTCAAATGGTCTGTCTCAAAAGGATACGATTTTATTTTTGAAATGGATTGTGACTTCTCGCACAACCCGGATGATCTGATTCGGTTGTATCAGGCTTGCTTTGATGGAGCGGATCTAAGTATTGGATCTCGCTACATAAAAGGTGGAAAAGTTTCAAATTGGCCACTCAAGCGAGTTTTGATGTCGTATTTTGCCAGTGTATATGTTCGATTGATCCTTTGGATTTCGATCAAGGATACTACAGCCGGATTTAAGTGTTACAGAAGAAAAGTGTTGGAGACTATCAATCTGGACGGTGTAACATTTAAAGGATACGCTTTTCAGATTTGCATGAAGTACGCTGCTGTGAAACATGGCTTTAAAGTGAAAGAAGTTCCTATCACATTTGTTGATAGACTTTATGGAGTGTCAAAAATGAGTACGGGTATTTTTAAGGAGGCATTTTTTGGAGTTTGGAAAATGCGTAAAATGAATTTATGAGTCAAATAACGATCCTGAAAAATGGGATCCTGATCAATGAAGGATCCAGAAAAGAAGCGGACATACTTATTGAGAATCGTAGAATTTCGAAGATTGGAAATTCTTTATCAGCAGAAGGAAATGCGACCATTGTTGACCTAAATGGGAAATATATTCTTCCTGGTTGTATCGACGATCAAGTGCATTTTAGAGAACCAGGCTTAACCCATAAGGCAAATATCGGAACGGAATCGAGAGCAGCAGTTGCTGGAGGAATCACTTCGTTCATGGAAATGCCGAATACGGTTCCCAATGCCCTTACTCAGGAATTGTTGGAAGATAAATACCAGATCGCAGCAGAATCATCGATTGCGAACTATTCCTTCTTCATGGGAGCTTCTAACCATAACATTGATGAAGTTTTAAAAACAAGTCATCAGGATGTTTGTGGAGTGAAGATCTTTATGGGATCGTCTACGGGGAACATGCTGGTAGATAATGAAAAGACGTTGGATTCACTTTTCAGTAAAGTACCCCCAATGCTGATAGCTACGCACTGCGAAGATGAGCATACGGTTAGAGCAAACATTGAAATAGCAAAGGCAAAGTATGGTGAGGACGTTCCTATAGAAATGCATCCGATCATCCGTAGTGAAGAAGCCTGCTATTTATCCTCGTCACTTGCGGTTCGTTTGGCCAAGAAACACAATACTAGGCTACATATTCTTCATATTTCAACTGCGAAGGAACTTGAGTTGTTCACCAATGAGATCCCGCTTAAGGATAAATTGATCACTGCTGAAGCTTGTATCCATCATATGTGGTTTTCAGATGAGGATTACGCTACAAAAGGAAACTACATAAAATGGAATCCAGCAGTGAAAAAAGCGACTGACAGAGATGCAATCCTTGCAGCAGTTCTTGATAATAGAATTGATGTGGTAGCAACTGATCACGCTCCTCACACGATTGAAGAAAAAGAGAATTCATATTTTAAAGCTCCGTCTGGTGGGCCTTTGGTTCAGCATGCACTTCTTGCCATGCTTGAAAAGTCAATAGAGAAGAATTTTGCAATCGAAAGAGTAGTCGAAAAAATGGCTCATGCTCCGGCAGATTTATTCAGAGTGAACCAAAGAGGTTATTTGAGAGAAGGTTATTTTGCTGACTTGGTTATTGTTGATCCAAATAAAAAGACGACAGTGACCAAAGAGAATATACTTTACAAATGCGGTTGGTCTCCATTTGAAGGTTTCACGTTCAGCCATTCGATCGATAGTACTTATGTAAACGGAAATAAAGTTTTCGAAGGCGGTAAAATAATCGAGGGTACCACTGGTAGTCGTTTGAGGTTTGATAGATGATAAGGTTGACAGGTGTCGTTTGTTTTATACTGATCGTCTCTGGTTGCAGAGATGAAGTGAACAGCTCGTCTGCCCCTAAAGACCTTATACCGAGAGATACCGTTGTCCAGGTATTATGTGAGATGATGTTGATCGAATCTCATGTAAAAATGAAATATCAAAGTGTTTCAAGATACCATCGTTTGATGAAAAAGTCTGGAGACAGGGTCCTTAATAAGTTTAATTTGCAGTATGATCGTTATGATCGAAGCATGAGTTATTACGGGGGCAATAAGACTGAAATGCAGTCGATCTACGCCGAGGTTTTGGATTCATTGAATCGTATGTCAGGAAAATTGGAGCAAAGAGGGGTTAGAGCATTGCCTGTGACGAAGGATACGAATAATCATCTTCCCGGAATTTTAGGTCATTGATCATTTTCGTTCGTATTTCCAGTTTTTTGTTCTCCCTTCGGACAGAAACTTTATAGTCGTTGACATTCTTTTTTCTCGTGTGGTTTGAGTTTTTGCATCTTCTATCCAAGTGATATACTCCTTTTTGTTTGACCTGCTGAAGGAATCGAAAGTAGTTCGTGCTTTTGGATGTTTGTTCAGAATTAAATCGAGGTCATCAGGTACTTTTAGGTCGGTTTCCTGATTAGTGTTTCTCACATTTTTCACCATTTTCAATGAGAATCATCGCTTCTTGAATGTATCTTCTGAGAATATCCTCGGAAGGCAGATCGTCAATGGATTGAAGCTTTCCAAGATTTCCCATGGCCTCTCCTTGAATAAAGATTTTATCAGGATCCTCCATTTTCTATCCAAGCCAGAATCCAATTGAACAATGGTGCTTAAAAGATGCGAAACTGCAGAGAATTGATCCCTTGTATTCAACATTTGGAAATCCCCACTTGATCGTTTCGACAATTTCAGGACTTGCATTATGAATAGAGCTTCTTAATTTTTTTAATATCGGCTGTGCGAATTGCTCAGCTTTATCAATATACGTATCGACTCGGGGATCAATCATCTTAGTTTTCTATTCGGATTGTTCTTTATAAAATCATTCCAGCCTCCAACCTTGGCTTTATTATTTTCTCCAACACCTTTTGAAAAATGGTGACAAACAGCAGTTGCTAAACCATCAGTTGCATCGAGGTACTTCGGCATGTCTTCAAAATTCAACAATTTTTGAAGCATCGCTGCAACTTGTTCCTTCGATGCTGCTCCGTTGCCAGTGATCGATTGTTTGATCCTTTTAGGAGTATATTCTTCAAAAGGAATATTGTGAGCAAGACATGCAGCGATGGCTACACCCTGAGCCCTCCCAAGTTTTAGCATCGATTGCACATTCTTTCCAAAGAAAGGGGCTTCGATCGCCATTTCATCCGGTTTAAATTCCCGAATGATCGAATCCAGCCGATCGTAGATCTTTTTTAGCTTGTCAGGTTGAGTCGGTAATTTGTGCAATTGAATGATCCCAAAATTCACGAGTTCAATTTTGTTCTTTTTTACATGGATCAATCCATAACCCAACACAGTGGTGCCGGGATCAATTCCAAGAATAATCTTATCTTCAACCATTGTACACTAGGAATGTCTAAAGCTACTAAAAAAGGTAAGAATTTCTTTATTGTCGGCAAACTGATTCTGTTGATGGGATTTGTTGCATACTTAGTTGATCAGATCAATAAGATGGACTGGTCATGGAATATTTTTGACCATTTTAATCCTTTATTGTTTCTCTTAAGCTTTCTTTTATTCGTTCCGAACTGGTGGTGTGAATGGATGAAATGGCGATTGATCTTAAAAGTGGCTAATATTAGGTCATCCCCTTTTGAAACGAGTAATGGTTTTTTGGCCGGAATTATTAGCGGAATGCTTACCCCAAATATGATTGGGAATTTTGTCGGCCGATTAATGTACTTTTCAAAGAGATCGTCCATCAGCATTACAGTATTGACCTTGCTTTCCAACTATGCGCAGTTTTTCGCTAGTATGTTAGCGGGATTTATTTCACTTCTCTATCTCGGGATGTCGCCATTGGGGGTTCCTCCTCATCATTTGATCTTATTGGGTGGACTCGTTTTGCTTGTGTTGTTTGTTGGATATTTTTATTTCGATTCGTTCTTCAAATTCATCTTTCCTAAACGAATGAAATTATTCTATCGGTTGAAAGATTTTCGCAATCGACTTAGTTTTCGCTGGCAAATTCTCGGTATTAGTCTGTTGCGGTTGATGATCTTTACGGTTCAAATGTTGGTGATGCTGGCAGCATTTGGAGCTACTATTGATCTGGAATTATTCTTTTGGATCTGGCAATATTATTTCTGGGTAACTTTAACTCCTTCCTTATTTCTTGGTAAGGTCATTATCCGTGACAGCGTAGCTGTCTGGGTATTAACTTCATTTCATTTAAGTGGTCCCATTATTCTAATTTCGAGTTTCAGTATTTGGTTAATTAATTTGGTATTGCCTACAGTGTTGGCATTGGTGCTGATCAGAAAAAAATAGTTGGTATGAATTGGATGATTCTTTTTTTAGGTCTTTATGGCGTATTATTGATCTTAATCGCTGTCTTCGGGTATTTCATTCAGCGGATGCGTGAAGGAGGGTATAAAGGAGACGAATCAGATCACATTGCCAATCAAAACGTAGTTGTTGTCATTCCTTTTCGAAATGAAGAAAAAAGGATCAAAGTAATCCTGGATTCCATTCGAGCATTGAATTATTATCCGGGAGAATTCATTTTTGTAAATGATCATTCAGAAGACAATTCTGTTGAACTGGTCAAGACACTTTCAGATGAAATACCTTATCGTGTATTGGAATTACCTGAAGGTTCAAAAGGTAAAAAGGCGGCAATTCGTCATGCCATTTCAAATTCCGATTCAGAATACATCCTGACCATGGATGCAGATATTTCTTTTCATCCTGATTATTTTCTCAATCTGTCCAGACTTTCAAATGCAGATATGTATGTACTGCCAGCTATTATGGTGGCTGATAAATTCTGGAAACATCTTTTTGAAGTCGACCTTTTACTTGTGAATGCTTTTAATTGTGGTTTGTCAGGATGGTTCAGACCGATCATGGCGAGTGGAGCAAATTTATTATTCAGAAGAGATGCTTTCGAGAAATTCGATCGACTGGAGACGCATGAACATATGTCAAGTGGTGATGACATCTATTTATTAAGAGACTTTAGAAATGCAAAGGCAAACATCAGACTAATGACTGATCCTGGTCTGGCGATTAACACCGAGACGCCTCAGACAATTAAAGAATTTTTCAATCAGCGCTTGAGGTGGGTAGCAAAAACAGGGGATGTCAAAGACTATTTGAGCACGGCGCTTGCGATACTTCAGGGGTTACTTACGTTGGTATTTGTTGGGTTGTTGATCATGGAGATATCAAATGAAAATTGGAGCACTTTCATTGGTCTTTTACTGGCAAAGACGCTCATTGATATGTTGGTGTTTTTAGTATTCTTTAATAGAAGTCGAAGATTGAGATCATGGTTTTTCATTTCTGCTTACGAATTGATCTATCCATTTTATTTGATCACAATTGCAGGAATGATGTATTTCTTCAAACCGGAATGGAGAGGGAGAAAGCTTGAAAGGAATTTTTAGTCAAAAATAAAGGCCGGATCAACCGGCCTTTCAATCAATTCTTTAAACTAAATCAGAATGGTAGATCGTCATCTTCGTCACTGCTCGCAGCTTCGATAGGAGATGGAGTAGAAGCAGGAATTGGATCGTTAGACATAGAGCCCATTCCTGAATTGGCAGCCATTCCTGAATTGGCACCAGCCTTTTCAATTCTCCATGCTTCAAGAGTATTGAAATATTTCACCTCTCCTTGAGGGCTGGTCCATTCTCTTCCTCTAAGGTTGAATGACACTTCGATCTGTTCTCCCGGTTGAACACCATCCAGAAGAGAGCACTTATCCTGAGTTGCCTGGAATGAAATATCCTGTGGATACATTCCAGTAGAGTCTGTCACTACAAATTCTCTTTTTGAAAACTTCTCCGACACTTGAACAGTATTGTTCACCACCTTCACGGTTCCTGTTAACTTATACATACGTTAATTATTAATTGGTTGTTGTTTGTTTCTTAGCCATTGTTGAATGAGAGCAGAGTCATCCACGCCTCGTCCAATTTATTTTCCTTAAGCAGTTGCTGAGCCTTTTTGTGAAGGGCAGCTTCAAGTGCGTCAGGTTGATCTTCTAAAGATAAAAAAAGATCACTTAGCTCCAGCAATTTATACTCATTTACATCTGTTTCATTTGGTAATTCTTCGATTCCGCCAAGGAAACCAAGATCATTCCCGGTCAGTACCTTGCTATTTCTGATATCGTCCGGTATGTTGTCATATCCGATTCCGCATGCGGTGATCGGTTTTGCTATTTCAAACATTGAATTTTCGTCAGCACGGCAATACCAGTTACCACCCATTCTTGAAACAAGATCGATCTTTTTCTGGTCGATCATCTGATTCGCATCCAAAACCTCTTCACGGATGTGGATCTTTACGACTTCACAAATAACAAGATTACCTGCCCCTCCTTCATTACCGAGCTCGACGACTTCATTTACTTTACATTCGAACTGGACAGGAGATTCTGCAACTCTCATGGGTTTGATCAGATCAGATGCTAATGGAGTAAGTCCCGACTTAACAAACTCACTTGTTCCTGCAGGATAAGGTGAGCTGGCAAGGCTCATCTGATGAACCAAGTCATAATTTACAATATTGATCACTACTTCAGGCACCTGTTTCACGTTATTATAAGTGTCCTTAGTAGTGTTTGTTCGTCCGGATCTTGCCGGTGAAAAGATCAGTATCGGTGGGTTAGCACTGAAAACATTGAAAAAGCTGAATGGAGCCAAATTGCTGTTCCCTTCTGCATCTACGGTCGATGCAAAAGCAATCGGTCGAGGTCCGATGGCACCTAGTAGGTATTGATGGACCTTTGGTACGGGAAGTTCTTTTGGATCAAGAGTAAGCATATTCAAAGATTTTTGGCAAAGATACTCCTTTCTATATGCATTCATTCTTACTCTGTGGGACGTGTTTTCCACAATTTGAAAAATTTGAATATTTTTTTTAAAAATGGTTTCTTACTTCAAAAGAAATTAATAGATTTGCACTCCCAATTTCAGGGAACTATAGCAGTCGAGCTACAGGTTTTGAAATATTAATTTGCGGATGTGGTGAAATTGGTAGACACGCCAGACTTAGGATCTGGTGCCGAGAGGTGTGCGGGTTCGAGTCCCTCCATCCGCACTTCAAATGGTCTTGTTGTCTGACGAGGCCATTTTTTGTTTGTAGTAGTTTTAAAAGAAGAAGTAAGATGAATACTATTCGTCAGGATGTGGATGCGTTGAACGCTGTCCTTAAAGTGCAGATCTCTGCTGATGATTACAGCCAGAAGGTAAAATCAACTTTGGAAAAATACCGTAAGACGGCTAAAATTCCAGGATTCAGACCTGGTCATGTTCCATTGGCTTTGATTCAAAAACAATATGGAAAATCAGTATTGGCAGATGAATTGAACAAGTTGGTGAACGATGCATTGTACAACTATATTTCTGAAAACAAGATCGAAATTCTAGGAAATCCTATTCCTAAGGAAGGTTCAGATGTTGTTGGTGATTTTGACAAGCCGGATACTTTCGAATTTGAATACGAAATTGGGTTGTCTCCGAAGTTTGAGATCAAATTGAACGACAAGAGTAAGTACGATTATGTGAAAGTAAAAGTAGACGAGAAATTGTTGGACAAGCAGATCGAAGACCTAAGAAGAAGATACGGTAAACTAGTATCGGCTGATAGTGTCGGTGAAAACGATCTTGTACTTGCTCAATTTGTTGAATTGAATGATGATGATTCGATCAAGGAAGGAGGAATTCTTCATTCATCGACTGTTTCAATGGAATTTATTGAAGACAAAAAAACGAAGAAGGAGTTGATCGGTAAAGCGAATGGAGATAAAGTGATAATTGATCCTGCGAAAGTTTCAAGAGGAGGAAAGGATACTGCATCAATGTTGGGAGTGAAGGAGGAAGATCTTGGAAGTATTTCAAAGAAATTCCAGTTGACGATAAACGAGATCAAGCACATGGAGATGGCTGATCTTAATCAAGAGCTTTTTGACCGTCTGTTCGGCGAAGGTGCTGTAAAGAGTGAAAAAGAACTAAGAGAGAGAATTGCAGCAGATCTTGAAGGAATGTTTGGTAATGACTCAGATCGCATCTTGACTAGAGATATCTATGAGGATCTTGTTCAGAACACTAAAGTTGAGCTTCCGAATACATTCTTGAAAAGATGGATCAAACTGTCAAACGAAAAGCCAATTACTGACGAGCAGATCGAGCAGGATTATGACAGCTATGCGAAAGGTTTGAAGTGGCAGCTGATCCAGAGTGATATTTTCAAGAGCAATGAGATAAAGTTGGATAACAGTGAGGTGATCGATTTCACGAAAGGATTATTGGTGAACAATTACGCTCAATATGGAATTCCTGCTCCTGAAGATAAAGAACTGACAGCGTCAGCTCTTCAGGTACTTCAGAACAAGGAAGAAGCGAATCGCATCTACGATATGCTCGCAGAGAAAAAACTTACTGAATATTTCAAAAGCACAGTTAAGTTGAAAGAGAAACAGGTGTCCTACGATGAATTCGTGGAGATTGCCTCTAAATAATTAGAAAAGCCCCTGAGAATGGGGCTTTTTAATGCTGTATCTTTTTGTAGTTTTATCGTTTGAAAAGGTACATTTTTTGTGATCCGCAGTAACGATGAAAAGAATTCTTTTAATACCCTTTACCTTTTTGGCTTGGACGACGTTCGCTCAACCATCGATCATGGAAACGAACAGGGATCCTTATAAATGGATCTTTGGAGCTTCATGGAATGTGATCGATGATAATGGTTATCCATTTACCAAATTGATCGATATGCCAGGCTCATGGAATTATCAATATTTTCCGACGAGATTATTTGCTGACAAGTATTTGTACAATCACTGGAGTTGGGAAATAGCTGCAGCTTATAATAAATATTACTCAAGTAAACTGATCAATCAGGAAACAGGACATTCTGGATTTAATGTGAATGCTGATTTTAATTTTAAGTACAGTCTCAATAGTGCTAAAATGAAAAACAGAAAGAGATTTGATCCTTACTTTTCGATGGGAATAGGAGGAACGTTTCGAACCAGTTTGGATGTTCCTGTGAATGCCAATTTCAACTTAAATCTGGGAACCAATTATTGGATATCGAACAGCTGGGGACTACAGGTACAAACAAGTGGAAAAATGGGGCTCTTCCCTGAGATTTTATTCTCGAATGCGAATTATATGCAGCATTCATTTGGGGTGATCTACAAGCATGATCCTCGAGGGTCAAAATCGAAAAGTAATTTCGAAAGGAAAAAATACCCTTGGACAAGGGAAAAGCAAAGATTCAAGAGAAGAAGTACATAGGAAAGAAAAAGCCGGACTAGCCGGCTTTCTTTATTTTAGTTCGATCTCGTAAGGGAGTCTCATCTGAATCCCCATCCAGTCTTCAATGCGTTTGATCTTCTGATATTCTCTAACGAGCTCTTCTGGCATGGCCTCAATTTCAATAGAGATTTCTTCGTTTTCGTCTTCAAGTTGCTCGATCAATGCCATCCACTTATCATCTTTTTTGAGAGGATAGTAAAGTACCTTTTTGGTTTTGATCTTTGCTTTGTCAGCTGCGTAATTGATCGCATCTTCGATTCCTCCAAGCTTGTCGACTAAACCAATCGATAATGCATCTTTTCCAGTCCAAACGCGGCCTCTGGCAAGAATGTCAACTTTTTCTTTTGACATTTTACGGCCCTCAGCAACGCGCTCCTTGAACAAGTCATAGATTTCGTCAACTTCATCCTGGATCATGGATAATTCTTCAGGAGTCAGTTTTCGATTGGTTGTCAATATAGCATGACTGTTCGTCATTGCACGATCAAAGGAGATTCCAAGCTTGTTTTCAAACATTGCACCCATATAAGGGATCATGCCAAATACTCCGATTGACCCTGTTATCGTTGTTGGCTCTGCAAAAATGGCTGTAGCTGGTGTCGCGATGTAGTATCCACCTGAAGCGGCAACATCTCCCATTGAAACGATCACTTTCTTTGTCTTGTTCGTCAATTTAACCTCTCTCCAGATCTCCTCACTTGCTAGTGCGCTACCACCAGGACTGTTGATTCTGAAGACAACCGATTTGATTGATTTGTTCTTTCTTACGTCCTGAAAAAGTTTGCAGATCTCTTTGGATGTAAGCCCGTCTCCGTCTGTCGCTACACCTCCTTCAGCAAGAATAACAGCTATGTTTGGTTTTTCATTTCTTACAAGGATCTGGTCCTGATAGAACTTCTTTTTTGCATATTTTTCAAATGCCTGAAGTTCAACTTCATCGTTATTTTTTAGTCCAAGCTTTTTGTTAAGCATTGCGATCATTTCGTCACGGTACATGACGCCATCTAGTAGTTTATAATCAACAGCATCTTCAGCACGACGGATCTTTCCTTCTTCAGCAATTTCATTCAATGAATTCTGATCTATCTTTCTGTCTTTAGCAATATCCATTCTGATATCCTGCCAGATCGAATTCAAATAACGCTCGACCTGTAGACGGCTAGAGTCACTCATATTGCTTCTGAAGAAAGGTTCTACGGCACTTTTAAAATCGTTGTTTGATCCTCTGATCACTTCAACCTCTATGTCCAGTTTATCCAATGTCCCCTTAAAAAAGCTCAGTTCAGCTCCAAGTCCCAACATTTCCATGTTGGAAGTAGGGAAACCATAATTTTTGTCTGCGGCTGAAGCGATGTAATATTCCTTCAGAGATATAACTTCACCTTTATTGTAGGCGATTGCAAATTTCCCCGATTTTTCGAAGTCATTTATCGCATTTCTGATCTCTCTTGCCGTAGAGTATCCGCATGAAACATCACCGATCTCAATGAATACACCTTTGATTTTGTCATCTTTTTTAGCCCTTTCGAATCCGTAAAGTAGGTCACTTAGTCCAATTTTTTTATTCAGCTGAAATGTGCCTGGGTTGAACTTATTATCACTTTTTTCTCCTATTTCGCCATCCAGAGTGATGTGCAAGACGGTTTTATCCTTTAAACTCATTGGTTGTGGTCCAAAGTCGCCAAAGGACCCTATGATCCCTCCAAGAATTAGGAAGAAAAGCAACATACCAATTATAGAAACAACCAGAACTGCAAGGAAGCTAGGCCAGAAGATCTTGCCAAAACCGATTTTATTTGAAGCATCAGACATAATGAGATTCGTTAATTCAATCAAATGTAAGGAATAAGCAAAGTGAACCTAATTTCATTTTTATAAGTGGAAAATCAAAAGGTTAAGTGAAAGAAATCACTGATAAATGAGGTAGGTTTTCAAATTCAACTCATTGGTCTTTAGATTCATTAATATCGTCGAAAATTAATGGAGCTGAATTCTTTTTTGTGTAAATTGTGGTCGCTAAACAAATCTATAAAATGAAAAAATTACTCCTCTTTTTCGGTGTATTGTGTTCTACACTTTCCTTTAGTCAGCAATACTCTAAAGTCAAAATTTACGCTAATGCAGAAGAATTAGTAAGACTTGCGGCTATAGGTGTTCCTGTTGATCATGGGATCTACAAGGAAAACACGTTCTTCATTTCTGATTATTCTGCTGAAGAGATTCAGATGATGCGTGATTACAATTTTGATTTTGAAATACTCGTCGAAGACATTCAAGCTGAATTCTTGTTGTTAAACGAAAATAGTGAACCGGAAACGAACAGAAATGCAACTTGTTCTGGAGGATCCGGCGGCGGATCTGGCAATAACTTTTATGTAAGTCCAACACAGCCTTCTAATTTCAATTTGGGAACAATGGGAGGGTATTTGAAATACAATGAAATGTTGGCGGAGTTAGACGCAATGGCTGCTCAGTATCCCAACCTGATTACGATTAAAGCACCGATATCTACTTATTTGACGCACGAAAATCGTCCAATCTATTATGTAAAGATCTCTGATAACCCTTCAACTGATGAGAGTGCAGAACCTAAAGTACTTTACACTGCAATCCATCACGCGAGGGAACCAATGAGTTTGATGGAAACTATTTTTTACATGTGGTATTTGTTGGAGAATTATGATTCAAACGAAGAAATACAATACCTGGTGAATAATACTCAAATGTATTTTGTTCCATGTATCAATCCGGATGGGTATCTCAGAAACGAGACTACCAATCCTAACGGTGGTGGTATGTGGAGAAAGAACAGAAGAAATAATGGAGGAAATGTTTATGGTGTTGACCTAAATAGAAATTATTCATACGGTTGGGGTACGACAGGGACAACTACCACGAATACAAGTGATGATACTTATTGCGGACCTGCCCCTTTTTCTGAGCCAGAAACCCAAGCAATGAGATGGCTAGTTCAGAATAACAATTTTAGAACAGGATTCAATGCTCATACATACGGAGGCGATATCCTTTTTCCAGTTGGAACTACAGTTGCAGAATTTGCTGACCATCATGACTATTTTCAGGATGAATCAAATCATCAAGTTCAGTTTAACGGATACACTGCAATGAAGAGTTCTGGTTTGTATCCTGCGTCCGGAGATAGCGATGATTACATGTATAAGGTAGATATTGGAGTTGGTCAAAAAGATACCATTTTCGTGCACACTCCAGAGGTAGGTACTGCATTCTGGCAGCCTTCTGGTCAAATTGTAGCTACATGCCAGGAAATGTTCTTCCCGAATCTGGTTCTTGCCCATTTGACTAGAAGATATTTGATCGTTACAGATACTGATCCTTCAAATATTGCTACAATGTCTGGTAATTTTAACCACGACGCGTACCGTTTAGGTTTGGAGGATGGACCAGTTACGGTTTCTATTCAACCTTTGCAGAACATTCAAACTGTTGGTTCGCCAGTAATTCATGATATCAATATCAGAGCAACAGAGGCAGGAGCGATCTCTTACACCTTGAACCCTTCAATACAATATGGGGATCCGATCATTTATGTTTTGGAGACGAATAATGGGTTGTGGATTAAAAGAGACACTATTTACAAAACATATGGGGCATTGACACTTCAAGCACTTGAAAATGGTTCTACTGCAAACTGGACAGGCAACTGGTCGTCGACCACTTCTACTTTTGTTTCGCCCAGTCAGTCTTATACTGACTCACCAACAGGGAACTATAGCAACAATGCGAATCGAACATATACTTATAATCCTGTGATTGATCTCTCAAATGCTACAGATGCAGCGATTTCTTATTATGCGAAGTGGGATATTGAGGCTGATTATGATTATTGTCAATTCCAAGTTTCTACTGATGGTGGTACTACATGGATCGGTCAGTGTACAAATTATACAGTGCCAGGAACAAGTGCGAATGGTAGTGTGCAGCCGAACAACCTTCCTGTTTATGAAGGGGTGCAGACTTCTTGGGTGTTAGATGAAATCAGTTTGAGTGATTATCTGGGCCAACAGATCAAAGTAAGATTCCAGTTAAGAGCCGACGGAGGTGTGAACGGGGATGGCTTTTACTTTGATGATTTCAGAGTAATGTACAATGAGGCGGGGACGCCTACCGCACCAACTGCCAATTTCTCAGCATCCTCAACTTCAGTTTGCGCTGGGTCTTCGGTTACATTCAATGATTTCTCAAGTAACATTCCTACAAGTTGGGCTTGGGATTTCGGTGACGGGAATACATCTAGCATGCAGAACCCAACAAATACATTTGCTGCTCAAGGAACTTACACGATTACATTAACTGTTACAAATGCTGCTGGAAGTGATACTTACACAAGTCAAATCACTGTGAATGCACTTCCTTCAGTTGCCGTTTCAACTTCTGATCTAGATAATCTTGTCTGTTCGAATGAAGGTTCAGTAACTTTGACTTCTAACCCTACAGCGGCTGTCTTTACAGGAGTAGGTGTATCTGGCAATACTTTTAACCCTGCCGTAGCAGGAGTTGGGATACATGTTATTACTGGTACGTATACAGATGGTAATGGATGTCAGGCTACTGATGCAGTTTCTATTGAGGTACAAAACTGCGCGGGCATTGACGAATTGAATTCAGCTAACATAGTGGTTGTGCCGAATCCTAACAATGGAGAATTCATCGTCAATGGATTGACTGCTGGTGATCAGATCGAGGTTTATGATATCAACGGAAAGTTGGTGTATAGCCAGAAAGCGAACGCTAGTCTTGAGTTGATCAATCTACCTGAAATTCAGAATGGTGTTTATTATTTGAGAACGATCAGTTCAGAAATGATTAGCCAGGTAAAATTTGTGAAGTTCTAATTTCAACACATAAAAAGGAAAGGCTCAGTGAACACTGAGCCTTTTTTTATTTTAAGATTTCCAGAAGTGGATTTCCGGTCATTGCCCCAGTTCGTTGTATCTCGAGTAAATGGATGAGTGTTGCACCTATGTCGGTTATTTGAACAGACCTGAAAACCTCTATATGGTCAATTCCTCTTCCGTACCATAATAATGGAACATGTGTGTCATAATTAAAAGCTGATCCATGACTTGTACCTTTGTGGGATGACTCGGTATCTTCAGTTTTAGGTAAATAACCCGGCTCCAGCATAAAGATGACGTCGCCACTCTCTCTCGAATGAAAACCTCTTCGTACCATGTTTAACCAGCTGTCATCTGAGTTTCCATCAAGAATTTGAGCAGCGGTAAATACGCGTTTAACCCCTTCCCAATTATTTATCTCGTTAGCTACAAAAGACGATATTTCGTCTAAGTCAAATTTTAAAGAGTCAATCTTTTGATGATCAAGGTAGATGTTTAAATTCTCTTGTTCTTCGATTAGGTCATGCCCGTATTTTTCTATAACAATTTGCTTTAGTGAATTCATGTTTTCGTTCAGATAAAAGTATCCACCTGGCATTTTAAGATCCATCAATTGCTGTGGTACAGGCGCAACCGCATGATCTGCTGTCATGAAAAGAACGAATTCATCCTTTCCGATAGTACTTTCCAATTCTTTGATCAATCGCTTGATCTCCAGATCAAGACGGATATAGATATCCTCAATCTCTACAGAATATGGACCAAATGCGTGTCCGGCAATATCGGGTGTAGAGTAAGAAATACAAAGAAAGTCTGTTTGTCCATCCGATCCCATTTGCTCTTTTTTTGCTGCAGAAATGGCGAGATCAGTTAAGTAGGTATTGGCAAAAGGTGTGTATATAAATAATCCATACCCTTTACTGCTCCCTCTCATTTTTTTTAGATCATAAGGAAACGTTGGGCTTGTTTTGCCTGGTAACAATACTTCATAAGGAGAATCATCTGGTCCACTTTCGCCATAGGCATTTAAATCAAGTAATGTATTCCACTCCCCATTCAACATTTTCTCTGGGTAACCATTATCGTTGAATTCTTTTACCCAATCAGGAAGATCTTTTTTAAAAAAGGAACTTGTAATAAAGTTCCCGGTCTCAGGGTCGTACCAATAACTACCATCACTCAAGTGTCCACCGGGCAATATAGCACTTCGGTCTTTTATGCTAAGTGAAATCACCTTTGAATTCGCATAGGTAAGCTTAAGTTGATCTGTAACGGTGTAGCTCTTTAGGTTTTTAGGAGAACAGTATCCATATGAGCTTGATGATCCTATTGTTTGATAATTCGCATCAGCAACACAGTTTACTACTTTCTTTGATTCTCTTTCGTACCATTCATTCGCGACAATTCCATGATTTTCTGGAGTAGTTCCAGAGTATATACTCGCGTGTCCAGGTCCGGTAAATGTGGGTATGTAATTGTATTGAGTATTCCTGAAATTAGCTCCTTCATTCATTAGTTTCAAAAATCCTCCTTCACAGAATTTATCTTTGTACCGGTACAGGTAGTCATAGCACATCTGGTCGATCACAATTCCTACAATAAGCTTAGGTTTTGATTGACCAACTACTGTGGTAGATCCTAACAAGATTGATGCACAGATGAATATTAAATATCTCATAGCTGGAAAATATTGATGTTCAAAAATACAGATTCCCTTGTTCTTCTTTAGGAATGGGTATTAACTTTGTGAAAAAACTGGGACATGTTAGGGTTGAAAATGGCAACGGATCCAAGATGGGTCAATATTGTGGAGAAGAATATTGAGGAGATCTTAACGGATCATGCTTTTTGTGAACAGAAGGCAGCGAGTAATGCTATTTCAATGATCGTTCAATATCCTCAGTATACCGATCTAGTGAAGGCGATGACTGAAATCAGTCAGGAGGAAATGGAACATTTCGGAATGGTGCATGAGAAAATGATGGAAAGGGGAATGAAGCTCGGCTTTGAAAGGAAAGACCCGTACGTACATGATCTTGCAGCTTACCTGAAACAAAACAAGAATACTGGTTCAAGAGAAAGCCATTTCGTAAATCAAATGCTGTTTGCGGCAATGATCGAAGCTAGAAGTTGTGAACGTTTCAAGATCCTTTCAGAGGAGATCAATGATGAAGATCTCAGAGTGTTTTATCGGAGTCTTATGGAGAGTGAAGCAAGGCACTACATCACGTTTCTTAATTTTGCCAGAAAGTATGGGAAGGGAGTGGATGTCGATGCCAGATGGAAGGATTTTCTCGAATTTGAAGCATCACTGATGTCCAAGTATGGGAAAAAAGAAACCATGCATGGTTAATTAAATCATTCCTTATTGTTAATAACTTAGTTGATAATCACCTAAGGATGAAATCGTCAAAACGTCTATAGTCTTTTAATTTTGTATATAAACAACAACAAACTGAAAGACTCATGCTTGGATCACTAATCAAACGCAAACTTTCTGATAATCAGGTTGCCAACATCTTTATCAATTCTATTTTTGATACAGTTGACAATGGATTCAAGGAAGTTGCACAATTGATCAATGAGGATGTGGCGTTTGTGACATCTCCATCTTTGGAAGAAAATCAGAATGGAGAATTTGCATTGATCGTGATCGTTGGAAATCTATCTTTTCTGGAAAGTACCTTTGAAGCTGAGCAAGCTGCAAGAGTGGAAGGTATCATCTTTGAAAAACTTGCAAAGATGTACGAAATGTCAACAAGTGATTTCACAAAGCTCATCAGAGATTATCAGTCATTCATTACACGAGTGAATCATCCGTCAAAAAACATGATCTATGGAATGTCCAAAGCGGTATTCCATAAGTATCATTTGAACCAATATCAGGATGAGTATTTCAAGAGAATGCAAGCGCCAAATCCTTTATTTCTTAAAAGAATGGATGAGGTGATGGCAAGCTTTATCTGGAATTGGGATGCCTTCTTTAAAAAGTACAAGCTTAATTAAGGGGATACTCTCAAAAGAAATAGTGAAGTGGTGAAAGCCACTTTTTTATTGAGCTTTAATTCTGACGTGAACGACCTTTTTCGTCTCGAAAAAATCTTCCTCAAATACCTTGTTAAGTTCGTAAATGGTGTACGTCTGTTTTACAGGGCTAAGCTCTTCGGTAAGATCTCCGCCTTTGAGGTATAAAATTCCATTAGGAAGATCGTTGATACCCTTCTTTTTGATCTTTCCTTTCGTCCAGGTTAAAAATGCGGGCATTGCTGTAACTGCGCGACTCACAATGAAATCGAATTCACCTTTTATTTTTTCTGCTCTCTCATGAATCCCTTGAACGTTTGTTAATCCAAGTGCATCACTAACCTCATTCACGACTTTTATTTTCTTCCCAATCGAATCAACAAGTGTGAATTGACAATCAGGGAATAAGATGGCCAATGGAATACCTGGAAATCCTCCACCGGTTCCTATGTCAAGTATGTTACTTCCCGGTTTGAAAGACATGATTTTGGCAATTCCAAGACTATGCAAGACATGTCTTTCATAAAAGTTATCATGATCTTTTCTGGAGATCACATTGATTTGTGCATTCCAGTGCAGGTAAAGCTCTTTAATTTGAGAAAATTGTTGGATCTGTTTTTTTGTCAGATCAGGAAAATACTTTAAAAGGATATCCATTTCCATGATCAGATATCATCTTTCATTTTTTCCATCATGTTCGCAAGGAAATCTCTTGCTCTGAATAACTGAGCCTTGACTGTGCCTAATGGAAGATTGAGTTCTTCAGCAATCTCTTCATAACTCAATTCTTCAAAGTATCTTTTTTCAACCAATTCGCGGTATCTAGGCTTCAATTTACTGACAAGTGTTCGCATGTGGATCACCTTCTGTCCGTGAATGATTGTTTGTTCAGGATCCATACCTCCGGATCTCGCATCGATAAAGATCACTTCCCCATCGTCTGTCGTATGTCCCGTATCCATAGAAGTCACGTGAATACGTTTTTTACGGATAAAGTCAATACAGTTGTTCGAAGCGATCTTAAAGAGCCAGGTGGAAAAGGCAAAGCTTGGTGAATACTGTTCGATTCGGCTGAAGGCTTTGCCAAATGCTTCAATTGTGAGATCATCAGCATCGTCATTGTTCTTGACCATTTTCAACATCATGAAATAAATGGAGTCGCGATAACGCTCCATTAATTCAGCATATGCAGACTGATCTCCCTTACGTGCCGCTTCTACAAGTTGCAGGTCGTAACGCGCTTTATCAGACAAATTTTCACCTTCTACCATCGGTTAGGTCTCTTTTTTTCACCTGAATAATACAATGCAGGAATCAGGACGGTGTAGAAAAGATCCCATAATGGAATGAAATAAGCAAACTTCTTTTCTCCAAGTCGGATCATGCATTTTGCTTGTATCCACCATTTAACGATCAACAATAGTCCAAAAACACAAAGTGAGATCAGGCGATATTCACTATTCAACATCAAAATAACAAAGGATACCATTGTCAAAAGGAGGGTGAGTGGATATATTCCTAACAATGACTTCTTAATAACCTGATACCTGTCTGAAGTGGAATAATGTCTTGTCTTTTGGCGTACCCATGACTTCCAGGTTTCAGAAGGCTCTGAATAACAATAAGATTCGGGGCTTAAGTCAATTCTGAAATTTCTTTTCTTGGCTGCTTCCTGAATGAATAAGTCGTCGTCACCTGAAGGAAGGGAGTAATGACTTTTAAATCCGTGAACCTCGTTGAAGATGAATCTTGTGTATGCAAGATTTCGTCCGACGCCCATGTACGGTAACTTCGCCAATGCCATTGAAAAGTAGCTCATTGCGATCCATGCAGTATCAAAACGGATGACTCTGTTCAGGAAACCTTTCTTTTTTGTGTAGGGACCATAACCCAGTACTAGCTCTGTTCCTGCAGTATATCTGGATGCAATACTACGTAGCCAGTTTCTGCTGGCAGGTTTACAGTCTGCGTCGGTAAGGATCAAATGATCGTACTTTGCTCCTTTAATACCAAGAGTAATGGGGAGTTTCTTTCCAGGTCTTAAATGCTGGTTTCTTGCAATTTCAATGACGTGTAAATTCGGAAATTGACGTTGATAGGCATTCAGAAGGTGGCTCGACTCATCAACGGACTGATGATTTATAACGATCACCTCAAATTCCGGGTAGTTCTGATCTAGAATAAAGGGGAGGTTTTCGTAAATATTATCCGCTTCATTTCTTGCTGCAATAATCACGGATACTGGCGGTAGTTCATCTTCAGAAAGCACCTTCTTTTCTTTGAAA
Source organism: uncultured Bacteroidota bacterium (assembly GCA_937899625.1). GTDB lineage: Bacteria > Bacteroidota > Bacteroidia > Flavobacteriales_D > Crocinitomicaceae > M0103. Next base: position 36,433 of record CALCCB010000111.1, on the reverse strand, counting down.
AAAGCCAATTTACCATGAATTAAAAGAGTGTACATCAGTTGAGTGAACACCATTATAACGAAGGCGAAAAACAAGACGAGGACTGGGCCGAATTCAAAAGAGGGGATGACCTGCATTGCTTAATTAAAGCTTTGGTGCAAAGATGGGGGGCTTAATGAAATACATGTATCTTTGCCACGTTATTTTTTCAACAATTTATGCACTTCGAGTTACAACATAAGGATTCAGGAACAAAAGCCAGGGCAGGAGTTTTAAACACAGATCATGGAGCGATCGAAACGCCGATCTTTATGCCGGTGGGAACTGCAGGTTCTGTAAAAGGAGTGCATCAGCAAGAGTTGAGAGAGGATGTGAAAGCGCAGATTATTCTCGGTAATACCTATCATTTATTCCTCAGACCTGGTCTGGAAGTATTGGAAGCGGCAGGAGGATTGCATCAGTTTATGGGATGGGAACGTCCGATATTAACGGATAGTGGTGGTTATCAGGTTTATTCACTTTCAGGTTCGAGGAAAATTGTTGAAGAAGGAGTGACATTTCAGTCGCACATTAATGGAAGTTATCATTTCTTTACTCCGGAAAGAGCGATCGATATTCAAAGATCTATTGGTGCAGATATCATCATGGCATTTGACGAATGCACACCTTATCCATGCGAGTACGATTATGCAAAAAGATCAATGCATATGACACATCGATGGTTGAAGAGGTGTTTCGAACAGATGTCAGTCACTGAGCCAAAGTATGGATACAAACAGGCCTTATTTCCGATTGTTCAAGGGAGTGTTTACAAGGATCTTAGGGTTGAATCAGCTGAGACAATTGCCTCTCACAATGCAATCGGTAATGCCATTGGCGGATTGTCCGTTGGTGAGCCGGATGAGGAACTGTACAGCATGACTGACTTGGTTTGTTCAATTCTTCCTGAAGATAAACCGAGATACCTTATGGGGGTTGGAACACCTGTGAATTTACTTGAATGTATTGCTATGGGTGTGGACATGTTCGATTGTGTAATGCCGAGTCGTAATGCAAGGCATGGAATGTTGTTTACATCGGAGGGCATCATCAATATTAAAAATGAAAAGTGGGAAAAAGATTTCTCACCCTTGGATCCAAATGGGACTGCGTATGTTGATCATGTGTATTCCAAAGCCTATTTGAGGCACTTGATAAAAGCGAAAGAAAATCTGGCGATCCAGATCGCAACGATCCACAATCTTGCCTTCTATTTATGGTTGGTTGGTGAGGCAAGAAACAAAATCAAAGAGGGTACTTTCAGAACCTGGAAAGATCAAATGATACCTAAACTGAAGAACAGGTTGTAATGTTGAAGATCCTTGACTGGTATATCATTCGAAAATTTCTGAGCACTTTCTTCTTTATGCTCGGAGTGATCATGCTACTTGCGATGGTTTTTGATCTCTCTGAACGTTTAAGTGAGTTCATTGAGAATGATGCGCCTTTGTCTGGGATAATTATGGATTACTACGTAAACTTTATTGTTTACTACGGGAATTTATTTTCTCCAATGATCATTTTCGTGTCTGTGATCTGGTTTACAGCTAAGATGGCTCAGGATGCAGAAGTGATTCCAATTTTGAATAGTGGTAGAACTTTTGAGCGGTTTTTAAGACCGTATATGATCGTTGCCACATTGTTGATGATCATGGCTATGTTTTTCAATCATTTTGTCATTCCTGTATCGAATAAGTCAAGACTTGATTTTGAGGAGAAGTATTACAGGGATGCAATGTATGTGAATGATTATCATGCAGAGTATCCAGGAAATCAGGTAGTTTATTTTTCTTCCTATTCATCCGAAGAGAATATCATCAACGATTTCGTACTCGAAAAATGGGGGAATGATAAAAAGCTCGAATACATTATAAAAGCAAGAACTGCATCGAATGAGGCTGGAGGGAATAAATGGATTCTGAAGGATTTTTACGAACGCAGAGTTGGTTATCCCAATGACAAGATCAATGAAGGGAGGAGGAAAGATACTGTCTTCAATTTCAAGATCGACGAAATGGCTCAAAGAGATAATGTGGCTGAAGCTATGACCTATGGCGAGTTAAAGCAATTCATTGAAAGAGAAAAATTAAAAGGATCCGGAAATGTTCCGATGTATGAGATCGAGCTTTACAAAAGAACATCGCTTCCCTTTGCCACTTATGTACTAACAGTGATCGGAGTTTCTGTTTCCAGTAGAAAAAGGCGAGGGGGAATTGGGATCAACATTGCTTTGGGGTTGATGATCATTTTTATCTACATTTTTGCGATGCAGGTCACAACTGTAGCTGCGCTAAAAGTAGGCTTTTCACCTCCCATTGCCGTTTGGGTTCCTAATATCATTTTCGGCGTGATTGCCTATGTGATGTATCGTTTCGCTCAAAAATGATCAGATTTTTTTTCATCGCTAATACCTTCTTGGTCGGTTTTACATCGACGGCTCAAATTGTGAACATTGAGAATAAGAGGATCTATGACGATACGTTAGGATGGAGTGGAGTCATTGACGCATCCATGAGTCAGGTGAAAAATGATCAGCTGTTTTTCAATCTGGCGTTTCGTACCAGGGTGCAGTATAAAACCAAAAGGCATTATTATTTGATCCTTCTTGATGAGCAATTTTCAGGAAGCTCTTCTGCAACCTATTCCAACAGCGGAATGGCGCATTTCAGATATGCGTATAGATTGCAGCGAAAGAATGCGGAGAGAAAGAGTCCATGGAAATGGGAGTCTTACGCTCAAGTACAATATAATTCCGTTTTGGATCTGCAGTTCAGGGGGTTGATCGGCACAGGATTGAGATGGAAATTCGCTGATAAGGACTTGGGGAAAATGTTTTTAGGTTCTTCTGTTTTTATAGAGCATGAAGTGATCAGAAGTAGTGCTGATGAGTATTCAGATCTGCGATGGAGTAATTATTTGTCTTGGTATTTAAATGTCAGCAAAAAGATTTCATTTACTGGAGCAACGTACATTCAGCCGAATACCGAACGATTCAAAGATTACAGATTTATGGGGCAATATGCTCTTTTGTTCTCTGTTTTCAAAAGACTGGATCTGAGGGCAGAATTTAACGGGTTTTATGATTCAGACCCTGTTCCAGGAGTCAATAACTGGGTCTATTCTTCAGTTTTTGGAATCAGGGTAAAGCTGGGCGAGTAATTTACCGTCTGCTTGTGGAAAACTCTTGTGGTTGATCAGGCTCAAAAAACCTCCATCTACATTTAAAATCACTAAATTTGTGACTCATTTAATTCTATGGAAAGCACACTACAGCAAGAAGCAACGCTGGAACAAGCGGTAGAACTTGGTCTTAGACCTGACGAGTTCGAAATGATCAAAGAAATTTTAGGACGCACTCCGAATTTTACAGAAACAGCTGTTTATTCAGTAATGTGGTCAGAACACTGTTCGTATAAGAATTCGATCGTATGGTTGAAGACTTTGCCGAAGGATGGTCCTCACATGCTTGTGAAGGCGGGAGAAGAAAATGCAGGATTGGTTGATATTGGTGACGGACTTGGTTGTGTTTTCAAGATCGAGTCGCACAATCACCCAAGCGCATTGGAACCGTATCAGGGAGCTGCAACCGGTGTAGGTGGAATTAACCGAGATATCTTCACAATGGGTGCTCGTCCAATTGCTCAGCTCAATTCACTTCGCTTTGGAAATATAGAAAATGCCAGAACAAAGTGGTTGGTTAAGGGAGTGACAAAAGGAATTGGTGATTATGGAAATGCTTTTGGTATTCCAATCGTTGGTGGAGAGGTCTTTTTTGATGATTCATACAACACAAATCCATTAGTGAATGCTTTCTCCGCTGGAATTATTGACACAAAGAAAATTATTTCTGCAAAGGCTACCGGGCCAGGCAATCCCGTTTTCATAGTCGGATCGGCAACAGGAAAGGACGGAATTGCGGGTGCTGCTTTTGCATCAAAAGATATTACGGAAGAATCAGCAAACGATCTTCCATCAGTTCAGGTAGGTGATCCGTTCATGGAGAAATTACTACTTGAAGCAACAATGGAGCTAGCTCAAACTGATGTGATCAGAGGAATGCAGGATATGGGTGCGGCTGGTATTACTTGTTCAACATGTGAGATGAGTGCTGCAGGAGATGTTGGAATGGAGATTCAGTTGGATAAAGTGCCTACAAGACAGGCGAACATGCTTCCGTACGAAATCCTATTATCAGAATCACAGGAGAGAATGCTTGTTGTTGTTGAGAAAGGAAAAGAAAGTGTTGTAAAAGGTATTTTTGACAAGTGGGATCTACATGCTGAGGAAATTGGAGTCGTTACAGACACTGGTAGAGTAAGATATTACATGCATGGTGAATTGGTTGGAGATGTACCGGCTGAATCACTTGTGTTGGGAGGAGGAGCTCCTCAGTATCACAGAGAATATAAAGAGCCTGCATATTATCAGGAGTTTAAAAAGTTTGATATCAATTCAGTAAAGCAGCCTGATAACCTTAAGGAGGTTGGATTTAAATTGTTGCAATTACCGAACATTGCCTCCAAAAGATGGGTCTATGAGCAATATGACTCAATGGTAGGAACTAAAAATATGGCTACAAATAGACCATCTGATGCTGGTGTAGTGAACATTAAAGGAACCAATAAAGCACTTGCGATGACTGTTGATTGTAATTCACGTTATGTGAATGCGGATCCTGAGGTCGGGACTATGATCGCAGTTTCTGAGGCAGCAAGAAATATTACGTGTGCAGGAGGAGAGCCAAGTGCGATCACAAACTGTTTGAATTTCGGTAATCCATACAATCCAGAGTCATACTGGCAGTTTGTTGGTGCGATAAAGGGAATGTCCGCAGCGTGTATAAAATTCAGTACGCCTGTTACAGGAGGTAATGTGTCATTCTACAATCAGACAGTAACGAATGGTTTAGAGGTTCCGGTATTCCCAACTCCAACGATCGGAATGATTGGTATCCTCGAGGACAAGGATAAGATGATGACACTTGATTTCAAGCAAAAAGGTGATCTGATCTTTGTTCTTGGTGAGTGCAAAGAAGATATCTCGAGCTCTGAATATTTGGCAAGTTATCATGGAGTTAAGGCTTCACCTGCTCCGTATTTTGATCTTGAAAAAGAATATGAATTACATCAGGCTATAAAAGGATTGATCCATTCAGAATTGATCAATGCAGCGCATGATATTGCGGATGGTGGATTATTTGTTACTTTAGTTGAAATGTCAATGCCAAGAGAACTAGGATTTGACATCGTAACAGACTCTGAAATTCGTGAAGATGCATATTTGTTCGGAGAAGGACAGGGTAGAGTAGTTGTTTCAGTGAATGAAGATCAAGAAGAAGAATTCATCGAATTCATGATGGAATCAGGAGTGAACTTCACATTGCTTGGACATGTCACCAAAGGAAAAATGATGGTAGACGACGAGCATTTCGGATTTATCACTGAAGCAAAAGATATCTACGACAACGCACTTGGTAAGCATCTGGAAAATTGATATAAAAAAATATGGAATACAATACAACCCGTGGAAGATTGATCTTGCCTGAATACGGCAGGAACGTGCAGAATATGATCGCTTATGCGATGGAGATCAATGATCGCGTCGAAAGAAATCGTGCTGCAATGGCGATCATTGAAGTGATGGGACAGTTAAATCCTCATTTACGGGATGTAGATGATTTCAGACACAAACTCTGGACGCATCTCTTTGTGATGTCAGATTTCAAATTGGATGTAGATTCACCTTATGAGATTCCAAAGCAGGAGATCCTTGACGAAAAACCAAAGTTAATGGAGTATCCAAAAAGCAAAATTCGCTACGGGCATTATGGTCAGTATACTCAGAAGATCCTTGAATCTTCGATGGAAGTGAACGATGAAAAGGAAAAAGAGTATTTGAAAAATACGATGGCGAATTTCATGAAGAAACAATTCCTATCCTACAATAACGATACGGTAGAAAATCATGTGATCGCTCAACAGTTGAAAGAATTGTCGAAAGGCGATCTTGTTCTTGAAAATCCGGATGAGCTGGTAAATACAAATACATTGCTTCGTTCAATGGGTATGAACCAAAACAAATGGAACAACAAGAATAAAAAGCAAAAGCAAAAAAGAAAATTCAAAAAATAATCTGAATGGCTTCTTTTGAAATATATGGTGGTAAACCACTAAAAGGAGAATTGATCCCTCAAGGGGCAAAAAATGAAGCATTACAAGTGTTATGTGCTCCTCTACTAACTCCTGAAAAAGTAACCATATCGAATATCCCTGATATTGTTGATGTAAACAAGTTGATCGAACTTTTACAGGCAATGGGAGTGAAGGTGGAAAAAGTAGAAAAGGGTACGTTCATTTTCCAGGCGAAAGACATCGATCTTAAATATCTTGAATCGGAAGATTTTAAAAAGAGAGCAAGTTCTTTAAGAGGGTCGATTATGATCGTTGGGCCTCTTCTTGCTCGATTTGGCAAAGGTTTCATTCCAAAGCCGGGTGGTGATAAGATCGGTCGAAGAAGATTGGATACTCACTTCGAAGGTTTTCAAATGCTTGGGGCAAAGTTCAATTACGATGCGGGAGAGCATTTCTATTCGATAGAATCGAAAAAACTAAAAGGAACATACATTCATCTTGATGAGGCTTCGGTTACCGGGACAGCGAATGTTGTAATGGCAGCTGTGATGGCTGAAGGAAAAACAACGATCTATAATGCAGCTTGTGAGCCTTACCTTCAGCAATTGTGTAAAATGCTGAATTCAATGGGGGCAAAGATCACAGGTATTGGGTCAAATATGCTGCACATCGAAGGTGTCAAGGCGCTTAAAGGTTGTTATCACAGGATACTTCCGGATATGATCGAAATTGGTAGTTTCATTGGTCTTGCGGCCATGACCAAGTCAGAAATTACGATCAAAGATGTCAGTTATGACAATTTAGGTATTATTCCGAATGTTTTTAGACGACTTGGGATCAAGCTTGAGAGAAGGGGAGATGATATTTTTGTTCCAGCACAGGATCACTATGAGATCGATACGTTTATTGATGGTTCGATCCTCACAATTGCTGATGCTCCTTGGCCTGGATTTACACCTGATTTACTTTCCATAGTTCTTGTAGTTGCTACTCAGGCGAAAGGTTCGGTATTGATCCATCAAAAAATGTTTGAATCAAGATTGTTCTTTGTGGATAAATTGATCGACATGGGAGCGCAGATCATCCTTTGTGATCCACACAGAGCTACTGTGATCGGTTTGGATCGTCAAAATGCATTAAGAGGTATTCAGATGACTTCTCCTGATATTCGTGCGGGAGTTTCACTTTTGATTGCTGCACTTTCGGCTGAAGGGAAATCAGTTATTCATAACATTGAGCAGATCGACAGAGGTTACGAAGACATTGAAATGCGACTCAACAATCTTGGCGCAGATATCAGGAGGATAAAATAATGAGACATACAATAGCTATAAGTTTTATTCTTGGGTTTGTTCTTTGTTCATTCATTCCTTCCTCGACAAATTCAATTGTAGTTGGAGAAAAAGCTCCTGAGATCGTTTTGCAATCACCCACAGGCAAGAATGTCAAGCTTTCTAAACTAAAAGGGAAGATGGTCTTGATTGATTTTTGGGCGAGTTGGTGTGGTCCATGTAGAAAAGAAAATCCTAGAGTTGTCGAGGCATATACAAAATACAAAAGCGAAAAGTTTGAAAGCGGAAAAGGATTTGAAGTTTTCAGTGTTTCCTTAGATAAGGATGAAAATGCCTGGAAGAAGGCCATTGAGCAGGATAATCTGACATGGAAAAATCATGGCTGGGATAAAAAAGGCGAAGTCGCAACCCAATATAGCGTTCAGTTTATTCCTTCAGCATTCCTGGTTGATGGAGATGGGAAAGTTGTGGCAAAAGGTGAAGAATTAAGAGGAATGAATCTTCATATTACACTCGATAAATTCTTAAAAAAGTAATGTCTCTTAAGCTGGCTTCAGAAAGAGCGGCTGGACATTGTGAAATATGTTCAAACCAGTCGGAGTTAAAAGAATATTTTGTTGAACCCGGAATTAATTCGCCACAAGACGAAATACCTGCAATATGTGCGACATGCTTGGATCAAATCAATGGGGTAAAAAGTTTGGATGTGAACCATTGGCGATGTCTGAATGAAAGTATCTGGAGTGAGGTTCCTGGTGTCAAAGTACTGAGTTGGAGAATGCTTCATCAAATCGAAGATCAGTGGGCGAAAGACCTGATTGAAACAATGTATCTTTCTGATGAAGAACTCAATTGGGCCAAATCTACGGGTATTGGACTTTCAGATGACGAGAAAATCATTCATATCGATAGCAATGGTGCTGTATTAGAAAATGGAGATAGTGTTGTTCTGATTAAAGATCTGGATGTGAAAGGCGGTGGCTTTACTGCAAAAAGAGGTACGGCCGTTAGAAATATAAGATTGGTTCATGACAATGAGGAACAGATCGAAGGAAAAGTAAATGGACAAAGCATTTACATTCTCACACAATACGTGAAAAAATAATCAGATCTTATGCAGCTTATGTTTAATAGACGATAATCAAGAGTTCGTCTACAGTAATTCAGGATTTATATAAAAAAGACAACCTTACTTAGTTTTTCTCGTTTACTTACAACAACCGGAACGAGAAACTACTAAATGGTTCTAAGGTATATCCATACTTCCCTTCTCTTGTTTATTCTGATCTTTCAGGGTGTATTTGCTCAATCTCTAGAGCCCGTAACACTTAATGATACGTTGAATTGCGGTGGAGGAACGCCTACTTTCGAAGTAGACTTAACGGGTAATCCAGGTGGAACATGGACAAGTAATCCGGAACAAAGAGGTGGGGCTTGTTGTAACCCTGGAGGGGATAATAACTGTGTTCAGTTTAACGTAACTCTTGATCCTGGAGCAGAAGGAATCTTATTCTCAGTTCCAGACGGATGTGGAGCGTCACCGTCGGGGTCCTTATTTTACCAAGTTGATTGTGGACCTTTAACTTCTGTCGGGACGCCTTTATGTTTATCGGGAACCGGACCGTTTGTTATTACCTTTTGTAAGCCCGGGAATAATGAAAACTGTTACTCGATTGCTTCAATCCCTGCACCGAGCTCTTCGGGTGACATTCTTACTGCGGATGGGTGTCAGGATACGTTAAGTGTTTTTGGATTGAATCCTGCTTCAGTAACCTGGAGTTCGATTCCTCAAAATGGTCAACCGGTTAACTATTACAACAATTACCTTTCAAATTTAACGGGTGGTCAACAGGGAACCAGTGGTGTTCTATATGATCAGGATCTAACAACCGTTTTGGTCACTCCACAGCCTGGATATCCACCAACCATAGCTTATCAGGTATGTGGTACAGTGCTAGGTGCTTGTAGTGCAGCATCATTCTGTGACACGGCTTCGGTCTCGATCTTCCCGACTTTATTCGTAGATCCTGGCCCGAGTGTAGCTATATGTAATGGAACCGTTACAGGTGCAACAGTCACAATGGGTGCTATAGGTGGAACAGCTCCTTATACTTATACGTGGACCGGTCCCGGTGGATTTTCTCAAACTAACGTAAGTAACTCTGCCACGGACAATATTACAGCAATGATCGCTGGTACTTATACTTGTGTGATCAGTGATGCAACTGGGTGTCCGACTGCAACAGGTTCAGTGATCGTGACCGAGTTTTTCGTCGACATTGTCGCGGATCCTGGACCGGATCAGGCGGTTTGTGGTACTCCTGCTCCTACAGTTTTACTGAACGGTACTGTTTCTGGTACAAACAGTGGAATCTGGAGTGGAGGAAATGGAACATATACAGATAATGTAAATGATCTTTCCCTAAGCTATATTCCTACAGCAGCTGAAATTGCAGCTGGTTCAGTAACACTTACTTTAACTCCTACAAACACGGGAGGATGTCCTAACACGGCAAATCAGGTAGTGATCAACTTAACTCAGTTCACATCAACATTAAATGCAATTCCAACGGACATTTCTTGTAATGGTTTGACTAATGGTTCAATAAATTTAACTGTTTCACCAGGAGCACCTGCCTATGCCACTTCAACCTATTCATGGTCTACTGGTGCTGTCACTGAAGATATTAGTGGCTTGGCAGTCGGATCATATACAGTTACAGTAACAGATGTAAACGGCTGTACTGCCTCAACGACAGCTTCAATAGCTCAACCTACCCCAGTAACCCTATCGTTTACCCAGGTTAATGTTGTATGTTTTGGAGGAAGTACTGGATCTGTGGATCTAACTCCATCAGGCGGAACTCCAAGCTATACTTACTCATGGTCAAATGGGGCGACTACTCAGGACGTATCAGGATTAATAGCGGGAACATACACGGTTACTGTTAATGATGCAAATGGTACAACAGCGGGTTGCACTGCTTCAACATCCGTAACTATTACTGAACCTCTTGCACCGGTTTCGATCACATTTACTCAAACCAATGTCTCATGTTTTGGAGGTTCAGACGGAGCAATTAATATTACGCCTGCAGGGGGAACTCCAGGATATACATACTCTTGGTCGAATGGTGCCACTACTGAGGATATTTCAGGCTTAACTGCCGGTACATTCACAGTGATAGTTAATGATGCCAATGGAAGTTCAGGTGGATGCAGTTCTACGGTAAGTGTTACGATCACAGAACCTCTTGCTCCAGTTACATTATCCTCAACTCAAGTGAATATTCTTTGTTTTGGTGGAGCAACAGGATCAATTGATCTATCTGCTACCGGTGGTACTCCAGGATATACATATTTATGGTCAAACGGAGCTACAACTCAAGACATTTCAGGATTATTAGCTGGAACCTACTCTGTTACCGTGAATGATGCTTCTGGGGCAGGAGGAGGTTGTGCCTCTGCGTTAAGCGTAACGATAACTCAGCCAATAGCACCTGTTACTGTATCAGGAACTCAAGTTGAAGTTTTGTGTTTTGGTGGGTCCAATGCATCGATTGATATTACACCTGCCGGAGGAACTCCGGGATATACTTATTCATGGTCAAATGGAGCAACTACTCAGGATGTTTCAGGTTTGATTGCAGGAACTTATACTGTGACTGTCAATGATGCCAGTGGAACAACTGGAGGTTGTACAGCTTTAGCTTCATTCACAATAGCGCAACCGGCAGCACCTGTTACCGTTTCTACGACACAAGTGGATGTATTGTGTTTTGGAGGAACAACCGGATCAGTTGATCTTACCCCAGCGGGAGGTACCCCAGGATATTCCTATTTGTGGTCAAATGGTGCGACAACTCAGGATATTTCTGGATTACCGGCTGGAACATATACCGTTGTAGTTAATGATGCGAATGGTACTAATGGTGGGTGTACAGCGTCAACAACGGTGATTGTTGTTGAGCCTTTAGCTCCTCTTACAGTGACTGGAACCCAGATTGATGTACTTTGTTTTGGGGGATCCAATGGATCAATTGATATTACTCCATCAGGAGGAACACCTGCTTATTCTTATCTATGGTCGAATGGAGCGACAACACAGGATCTTTCTGGTGTGGCTGCAGGAACGTACAGTGTTGTTGTGAGTGATGCGAATGGTAGTACGGGAGGATGTACGGCAACGACCAGTTTTACTATTGTACAACCATTGGCTCCTGTAAGTGTAACTTCTACTCAGGTTGACATTCTTTGTTTTGGGGATGCTACCGGATCAGTTGATATCACACCAGCAGGTGGTACACCGGCATATACGTACTCGTGGTCAACCGGTGCAACGACACAAGATATTTCGGGAGTTCCTGCCGGATCATACACAGTAACAATTAATGATGCCAACGGCTCGACAGGAGGCTGCGCAACCACATTAACTGTTACATTGACCGAGCCGACATTATTAACCTCTTCAGTTATTCCTTCAATTTACCCAGGTGGGTTTAACCTTTCGGGATGTGCTCCAGACGGATGGGTTGATCTTACTGTAAATGGTGGGATTTCGAATTACTCATATGTGTGGTCTAATGGTGCTAATACAGAGGATATTTCTAATCTTCTTGCAGGTACATACATCGTAACGATCACAGATAACAACGGTTGTACGACAACAAATACGATTACTTTGACTTCGCCTAGTGGTTTGAGTCAAACGGTTTCATCACCGACTTTCCCAAGTGGAAATAATATTAGTTGCTTTGGAGCAAGTGATGGTACGGTAGACTTATCTCCAATAGGAGGTGCTCCTCCTTATACTTTCTTATGGTCCAATGGAGGTACTACAGAAGATCTTTCGAATGTGCCTGCAGGCACTTATAATGTAACCATTACAGATGATAACGGATGTCAGATCGTATCGTCGATTACATTGACACAGCCGACGGCACTTACACAGTCAACAGCTGCATTTACTTATCCGAGTGGCGATAATATCTCTTGTTTTGGATTTAGTGACGGAAGTATTGATCTTACGATCGGAAGCGGAAGTCCAGAATATACGTATTCATGGTCTAATGGGGCCACATCAGAGGATATTGGAGGAGTGCCAGCTGGTACATACAATGTCATAGCAACGGATATTAATGGTTGTACAATTTCAGCCTCTGCCACATTAATTGAGCCGACGCTCTTGACTCAATCGAACGTACCTGGGACTTATCCAAGTGGAGATAACATCAGTTGCTTTGGTCTTTCCGATGGAAGTGTGAATTTATCGGTGTCTGGAGGTAGCCCTGGTTACTCATATGCATGGTCTAATGGAGCAGTAACGGAAGATATAAGTGGCGCTCCTGCTGGAACCTACTCAGTGATCATCACAGATCTTAATGGTTGTCAGGTCACGACTTCAATTACGCTTGTTGAACCAGTCGCATTAACACAATCCAATACACCATTTACTTATCCTAGTGGAGATAATATTAGCTGTAATGGGTTCAGTGATGGAAGTATTGATCTAACCATCGGAGGTGGATCACCAACCTATAATTATTTGTGGTCAAATGGTTCGAGTAATCAGGATATTTCTGGTTTAACAGCTGGCACATATACGGTGACAGTAACTGACGTTAACGGCTGTACGATAACTTCTTCAGCTACGCTCATTGAGCCTGCGCCTTTGAATCAATCGATTACGGCTGGTACATTCCCAAGCGGGGATAACATCTCTTGTTTCGGATTTAATGATGGATCAATCGATTATGTGCCGGCAGGTGGTTCACCGGGTTACACCTACAGCTGGACAACTATTAATGGTACAGGATTAGTTCCAGGCAATGAAGATCAAACCGGATTAACAACGGGTACTTACCAGGTTACTTTAACAGATATTAATGGTTGTCAGCAAACTACATCTATCACGTTGGTTCAGCCGACAGCGTTGGATCTAAGTTTGACGCCTTCTGTATATTCAGGTGGATTTAATTTGTCTGCTTGTGATGACGACGGAACAATAGACGCAACTATTTCCGGAGGAAGCCCTGGATATTCATATGCCTGGTCGCCAAATGGAGAGGTTATCGAAGATTTGAGTAACCTGGCAGCAGGTACATATTCATTGATAGTTACTGATCTTAATGGTTGTCAGATCATTCAGGATATTACTTTGACTCAGCCAATTGTTGTATCTGTTTTAGGAACGGTCACTTCGAATTACAATGGCGCAGATATATCTTGTCCAGGGGCCAATGATGGTAGCGCGAATGGAAATGCCTCAGGAGGAACTGGTCCATATACGTATCAATGGACCGACATCAATGGAATCGTGGTAGGGAATGGAGCTAATCTAACAAATGTTCCCGCAGGAACTTATACAGTGACGGCAACGGACTTAGAAGGTTGTACGGCAACATTTGATGTGACACTTTCTGATCCACCGGTTCTGGTTCTGGATAGTTATGTTACCTCGGATTACAATGGAGCCGACGTAAGTTGTTTCGGATCGACTGATGGCGCAATTACGGTTGATTTGGTTGGAGGAACTCCAGCATATACATATACCTGGAGAGATGAAAACGGAATAGTGATCAGCAATGCCCAAAGTCCAAATGGATTGGTAGCGGGAGATTATGAAGTTACTGTTACCGATGCAAATGGTTGTATCAGCCTTGCGAATGTTACGGTTACTGAGCCGGATGAATTGATCGTTTCTTCTCAAGTTATTTCTGATTACAATGGAGCAGATGTATCTTGTTTCCAATATGAAGATGGAAGTGTGCAGGCTGACCCGGTGGGAGGTACTCCAGGATATCAGTATTCATGGTCAGATGCTACTGGTGTAATTGGAACTACACAGTCCTTAATAACATCTGTGGGTGCAGGAATCTACAATGTTCAGGTTACGGACGTGAATGGTTGTGATGCAACATCTACTGTAACAGTTACTGAACCAACTCCATTGGTTGCCCAATCTGAGATCATTTCGAATTATTTCGGCGCACCTATTAGTTGTTTAGGTAACAATGACGGAATTGCAGAGGCCACCTATAGTGGTGGTACGGCTGGATATTCAGTGGCATGGAATACTATTCCTCCCGTGAACACCGGTTACTTTGATCAGTTCATGGAAGGAATCTGGACAGCTACAGTAACGGATGCGAATGGATGTACAGACACTACAATGGTGAACATGTGGGCGGAATCAACTCCTCTTTTCGATATTCCAAATTCTGTTGTCGGGTGTATTGGAAGTGAGATTGTAATTGATGCCAATGCATCAACTGGTTCAAACTGTGAATGGACCTTCTCTGACGGAACTACTATTTATGACTGTGGACCAATCATCTTCAATTTTGATCAAACTGTTTGTCTTGACATGCAATTGATCGTATCGAATAGTCAAGGATGTAGAGATACTATTGCGATCACAGAATTCCTTTGTGTAGCTCCGGATCCTGTTGCTTCATTCACGGCCGAGTCGTACGAGTTGTATACAACGGATCCTGATACTTATTTCTACAACAGCTCTACTGGCGCTTCTAATTTCATCTGGAATTTTGGAGATGGAACGCCATTGAATTATCAAGAGGAACCGTATCACCAATTCCCTACAGCGACAGGTCAAGAGTCCTTTGAGGTATGGTTGTATGCTATATCGGATTTCGGATGTATAGATTCAACGAATGCGTACATCAATATGACAGAGGAGCTGATATTGTACGTGCCAAATACATTCACTCCTGACGGTGACGCATATAACAACGAATTCGTGCCGATCCTTTCTTCAGGATACGACCCTAGAAATTATGAATTGATGATCTTCAACAGATGGGGAGAATTGATCTTTAATTCAACGGTAGCTGGAGAAGGTTGGGATGGAACCTATAAAGGCACAAAATGCCAGGAAGGAGTTTATACGTGGAAATTGAAGGTGATGAATATCAACACCGACCGTAAAGAAGAATTTGTTGGTCACGTTTCCTTATTGAGGGGAGCTGGTCTCTGATCCTTCAACTGGAGGAACAGGATTAGTTTCCTTATAGATCAGCCTGTCAACTCTCAAGAACACATTCCAGTATTTTTCTTTCGTCATTTCTGACCAATGGATCTCATAATACCTGTATTGAAATATCTGGATCTGACACACAATTGTTAGGACAACGATCAATGGAATAATCAATTTTTTTCTCAGTCTCGATTCGAGTAAGATACCAAGAGGGATCATAAAGAAAGGGAGGAATTCGACAAACACTCTGGATGAAAAACTACCTCCATAATACCACATCCACCAAGAGGAAAATACATAGGTCGTAACGAATAAGAAAAGAAAGAGTGATGTTGCTGTAAACGTTGTGTCCTTCCATAATTTGTAGAGACCAAACAAGGAAACAAGGTAAATAGGTGTGTATAGAAATAGCCCCTTTTTATAGCTGAACAGGATATCAATCAAATGGGGATGTAGGAAATCGAATCCTTCTTCACCATATGAATAGACGATGTAATTTCCAGTTGATACCTTGTAGATAATTAATTGGAGGAATACGATCAACGATCCGGTAACCATGATCAGTAACATTTTAAAAGGCTCTTTTGTAAGCCGTAAAACAAGATCCTCCTTAAGGGTTTTATAGTCTCCAGCAATGAATGGGAGTGAGAAGAGGATCAATCCATTAACGGGTCTGATCAATACGATCATTCCAGTAGTCAAGCTCAGGAACAAAAGCCACCTCAGATCGCCGGACAGGAAGTACCGTTTTGCTGTGTAAATAAAGGCTGTAAAAAAGGAAAAGCTGAAAACATGGGAAAGCCCAGGTTCACTGACAACATAGTAAAATAAGTTGGTGCCAAATGTACATGCTACGATCACCCAGACTCTATTCCATTTTGAAATAGAGTACATTTCAAGAATACGATTTAACAGCAGCAATCCTGAAAGGAAATAGAACAATGCTGCAACACTGACCGAAACCATATACGGTTTTGAAAATCCGTCAGCCACAGAATCCGTAACAGTTGCGTAAAGATGTGCCACTAAGAAAAAAGGTAATTCAGCCAAGGCCGTTCCCGCATAATATTTATTGATCACCTTATTATTGGATCCTGATCTATAATCGTAATAAGTATTCGGGTTGTAATATTTTTCTTTTTCGATCTCGTCAAAGAATCCAAAATTCAGATCATGATAGATAAAAGTTGCTGGAAGGTATGCGTAGTATCCTTTGGCATCTGCTTCCAGGATGTGTTTCCAGCTTTCTTTGGTCCAGTTGAAGTTATTTGAGACCAGTGTCATTACCAATCCAGTAATGAGGATAAACAATTTAGGAGAATCTATTTTGTTTTGGATCCTCATTGTTTTTTTCTGAGGATATAATACGCCGTGGTAGTGTAAAATTCTCTCAGGAAAGGAATATTAAAGACAGGTAATAATTTTCTCGGCTTCAATTTAAACTTCACTTCATAATTGGGGTTGATGAAAAATAAATTTTCATCCAAGATCTCCAAACCACTTTTACGAACGATCTTTTTAAATCTAAAGATCGAAATTCGTGTATCGTAAACATCAGTTAATAATCCGTTTACGGTTGATTCTTTTTCTCCAAATAATTTTAAAATGGCTTTGAATACAGGTCTTGGAGTAACATGAAACCAAGGTAATTTGCTCAGGATCTTTCCTTCGCACATTTGCTGATGACCTCCGAACGGGTTACACCAAGGCGGAAATCCCTGAAAGATAACTCCATCGTCCTTTAAAAAAGTTTTAAGAAGTGGAACAAATTTCTCCTGATTCGGAATATGTTCCAGTGTATCTTTCATAAAGATGATGTCGAATTTTTGATCGAAATCTTTAACGTCGTAAATGTCTGAAGCAATAAGTGTTAGTTTTGGATGAGAATCAATATCCAGGAGCCTTTTTGCGTCTTCAATACTTTTCTCTCGAATATCTACTCCGGTAATAAAACAACCTTTATCCATGAAAGGCTTCAGGTTTCCGCCATAGCCACAGCCCACTTCAAGAACTTGAGTGTTTTCAGTAATTGGTTTGAATTTCTCAATATAGGGAAGGATGTATTTGTTCAAGGTCGTGTGTTGTTCCTTGAAGTACAATTCTCTGTTATTGTGCCTTTCTTCCATGAATACAAAAATGAAGAATTTATTCGGTTCTCAAGAACAATTTTATCGATCTAACGGGATAGTTGATAAAGTATGATCATGTTTATCGTATAGAAAATGAAGATCACGAGTGTGTCAGCCGCCATGAAGATCTTTTTTTCCTTTTGTGGAAACATTACACCAATGATGGCAACACATGACATAAGTATCACGAAGAAAATAGATACGATATGCGAATCAGATGCATCTTTTAAAAGATATCCTTTGGTATAAAAAATGTCGTCGAGAAAAAGAATGAAAGGATTGAATAAATTACTTCCGAGTAGGTTACCAACTGCCATGTCCGTTGATCCTATGCGCACTGCAGCCAATGAAACAGCAATCTCTGGAAGTGAAGTACTTATGGCCAGGAACAAGGTTCCGACAAACGTTTGACCCAACCCTGTTTTTTGTGCAATTCCTTCCGCAAAATGGGGAAGCGCAAATGCAGTGACGATAATGATCAATGCAAAAATGCAATACATCAAAATGATCTTTTTCAATGAAAGATGAGAGGTTGTTGTTGATACAGGTTGGATTTGAGGATGAACTTTCTGATATCGATATATGGTCCGCACCGAGATTAAATAGACGACAGCAAAAGAAAGCGCAAACAATCCAATGGAAGGGATAAGCACAAAATTCTCATTTAGATAAATACCTAATCCTGCCATTCCGATTAGAATTATTCCGAATGAAGCCGCCAGGATGTGGCTTTGAGAGACATTCTGGAACAATGGTTTATCCTTTGGCGTAAATAGATCCATTAAGGTGAGAATTCCAAGGTTAAATGCACAACTACCGATAATATCTCCAACAGCAAGATCTGCTGATTCAAGAACCATAGAGGAACTGATCCCAACCATCATTTCAGGAAGAGATGTAACTGCAGCCATTAGGATCAATCCGACCCAGGCTTTACCCATACCTGTGACCTCTGCGATCTGATCCCCATAGAAAGACAACTTTTTTCCAGAGAAAAAAATGATGACCGCACAAACCAGAAATCCTAGAACATCAAACCACATTTTGTTTCTGTAATTTTTTCAATCGAATAATTTTTACAAATTCCAGAATGATAAGCATTAAAGCGGATAGACCAATTGATATCAGGAAATGAGAATATCCGGGATTATGGAATTTAAAAAGATGTTGCACACTTTGAACACTTATTGTTACAAAGAGAACGAGACTGGACACGCTTAGGATGATTAGAAGTACTGGATTTCTTTCAGTAAATATGTGGAAAATACTTCTTGTCTGAGAAAGATAACTGATGATCAAAAAGATATTACCGATGATCAATGTTGTAAAACTAATCGCTCTAATCTCATCCTCGGTATGACCCTCCAAACTAGAAACATAATGAACGATCATCACTATTACAAATAGAAAAAGTCCTGATCCAACGCTTCTCAAAATCCGCTGATTGCTAAAGAAAGAATGCGAAGGGTTTCGAGGTGGTCTTTGCATAATACCTTTTTCTTCTTCTTCCGCTTCAAAAGCAATTGAACAAATAGGGTCTATGATCAATTCCATGAAAATAATATGAATCGGAAGTAAGATCAATGGCATTTCTGGGAAAAAAGCTGGTGTCAAAACAAGACCTATGATCGGGATATGAACAGCGATAATGTAAGACATTGCCTTTTGTAGGTTATCAAAGATCTTTCGTCCACTTTTGATTGCCGCTACAATACTCGAGAAATTATCATCTAAAAGAACTAATGAGGCAGCTTCTCGAGCGACATCAGTACCTTTCATACCCATTGCAATTCCGATATCAGCTGCTTTCAGAGCAGGAGCATCATTGACACCATCTCCAGTCATCACTACGACTTCATTATTTGATTGCAATGCTTTAACGATCCTGAGTTTTTGTTCCGGTATAACTCGCGCAAATACAGTGACCGATGTAATGTCTTTTTGCAATTGTTCCTCGGACATATTATTGAGGTCTTGTCCTGTAAGAACAGTAGGTTCCGAAATTCCTATTTGTCTTGCGATATTCAGTGCTGTTGCTGGATGATCTCCCGTGATCATGACAACTCTTATTCCCGCAGTTCTGCATTCTTCAACTGCTTTAGGAACTTCCGACATGATTGGGTCTTCAAAGGAGACAAGACCTTCAAAATTAAATTGAATGTCTTCAATACGCTCAGGAAGATCTGATGTGATACAACCTCCAATAGCAAGAACCCTCATTCCCTTATCCGCATATTTAGTGATCTTTTCATTCAGCTGATTGTGCAATTCTTCAGAAACAGAAGGACAGCATTTAAGCACACTTTCAGGAGCTCCTTTAACAAAAATGTGGTATTGATCTTCTTTTTTGAAAACTCGGGTAATCATCAAGTGATCTTTGGACAAAGGGAATTCTTTTATGAATTCCATTGATGATTCAGATTGAAATGCCTGAAAAGCGACATCCATAGGGTCAATAGAACGAGGATCGCTTGCCAGTGCGCCATATTGTAAGATTTTGGTGTTGATGGGGTCAGAATCCTCCGTTAGAAAAGACCTTTCACCATTAGTGATCCTGACGATCCTCATTTTATTTTGTGTCAGGGTGCCGGTCTTATCAGTGCACAAAACTGTCGCCGCTCCCAGTGTTTCAATGGCCGAAGGTTTTCGTGTTAGTACATTTTTCTTCGACATTCTCCATGCTCCTAATGCAAGGAAAACGGTCAGAACAACGGGGAATTCTTCAGGCAAAATAGCCATGGAGGAAGCGAGCCCATTAAGAAGAGACTGTAAGAAGTTTCCTCTTGTCAGATAGAATGTGAGAACAACAAGAATACTGATTACTCCTCCTATTAAAAAAAGCCTTTTTATCAGACTTGTCATTTCTTTCTGAAGTCTTGTCTGTTCTTGAGTAATACCTTTGAGTGACTCTCCGATCTTTCCAAATTCCGTTTTTTCTCCGGTATTTAGCACGATAGCTTCAGAACTTCCGCGTACCACCAATGTTCCAGAAAACACCTTTCCTTCACTTCTGGAAACTGCTACGGATTCACCTGTTAAGACCGATTCGTCAATTACCAATTGGTCGTTCAGGAATAATTCTGCATCCGCTGGTATACGATCTCCCTCATGCAATAGGATTAGATCTCCAGGAACCACTTCTCTGCCAGGGATTCTGCTCTCTTTCCCATCTCTTCTTACGATCACTCTGGGAGAGGAAAGTTTTTGCAACATCTCCAGGGCCTTCTCCGTTTTTTGATGCTGATATACTGTGATAAAAATGATCAACACAGTAGAAGACAAAAGGATCATGCCCTCTTTGTAATCACCAAGAATAGTGTACAGCCCCGCGCAGATAAGGAGGAGGATAAACATTGGTTCTTTGAAGATGCCAATGATCAATTGGAAGATACTATTGCTTTTTTTGTCGGTTAATTCATTGTATCCGAATCTCTTAAGTCTTTCTTGTGCTTCTGCGCTTGTTAGACCGTTATTTTTTCTTGAGATCATGGATAATATAGATTCGTATTATCAGATAAACCGATGTTACTAAAATAGTATTTCTCTCGACAACTCCTTACCTTTGTGCCGTGGTAAAGATCAGGAATATTGAATTAGGGGAATTCCCTTTGATACTTGCTCCGATGGAGGATGTGAGTGATCCACCTTTTCGTGCTTTATGCAAGAAACATGGCGCAGACCTGATGTTTACTGAATTTATTTCATCTGAAGGGTTGATTCGTGATGCTGCAAAAAGTGTTCAGAAGCTCGATATTTTCGAATACGAGAGACCAATTGGAATACAGATTTTCGGAGCTGAGATCGAAAGTATGCGTATGGCTGCTGAGATCATTGAAAAGGCGAATCCGGACATTATCGACATCAATTACGGCTGTCCTGTGAAAAAGGTAGCATGTAAAGGAGCAGGGGCCGGTATCCTCCAGGATATTCCGAAGATGGTCAGAATGACCGAAGAGATCGTTAAATCCACTAAACTTCCTGTTACAGTTAAAACGAGATTAGGCTGGGATGACGAAACAAAGTACATTGTTGAAACAGCTGAAAGACTTCAAGATGTCGGTATTGAAGCAATATCGATTCACGGAAGGACACGTAAGCAAATGTATAAAGGTGATGCTGACTGGACCTTGATCGGTGATGTGAAGAACAATCAACGTATGCGAATTCCAGTTTTTGGAAATGGTGATATAGATACTCCTGAGAAGGCAGTGGAATACAGGGCTCGATATGGAGTTGATGGAATCATGATCGGTAGAGCAAGTATTGGTTATCCGTGGGTTTTCAATGAGATCAAACATTTCATGGCAACAGGTGAGCATTTATCCGCGCCGAATGTTAAAGATCGGGTAGAGGCAGCAAGGCAACATCTGATGATGAGTATTGAGTGGAAAGGAAAAAATCTTGGGATTGCTGAGATGAAACGCCATTACACGAATTATTTCAAAGGAATAGCTCATTTCAAAGAGTTCAGGACCAAATTGGTGAGTTCTTTTGATCTTGATGAAATACTCTCAACCCTTGATTACATCGAAAATCACCAGGAAGAATTCATTTTTGTTTAAGGCTCTTTTTCAATAGATCTGATCCATTCGCATGCGGAATGTACTGAAGTGAAAATCTTCGTTGGTTTAAAAGGTTTGTTGAAACGAACATAAAAGTCAGCTAAGATCTTCTGAGGGAAACTGCTGATAACGATTGCATCGACTAGGGTGTAACTATTGTTCGTAGGTGACGCCGCCCAATCTCTAACTTATGGTTCTACATCCGAAAAAGAGCTGAATTCATAGATGTTAAAGTATTGTCCTCCTCCAAATTCGTCTAAGAACTGGTATCCCTGCATCACGAAATCCATGGTCACCTTCTGCCCACGTTTGATCTCTACATGGTAAATACCTCCCTCATAGATCTTGAAAATGGCACTTCCAATGTCTTTTTCTGCCAGGACGGCACGTAAATATATAGGTACAGTTACGTCCAAATGATGTGAATAGCTGATATAAAATTAAGAAGTGACAGTCAGAAATCAAAGAAAATCAATGAGATAGCAACGAAACTGTACATAAATAGAGTATTCTTTCCATTCATATGGACTATGATATTCGACCACTATACTTAACTTAGAGGTCGAAATTTTAGATGTATGCGTCGATATCAGAATTATATACTTGGAAAATGGATAGATGGGGATGGTACCGAGACCCAGTTGTACAATGCGATCAATGGAGAGATCATTGGAGAAGTCTCAAGTGCCGGACTTGACTATGCTGCTATTCTTGACTACGGTAGAAAAACGGGTGGTAAGGTACTTCGAAAGATGACCTTTCAGGAAAGAGGGAGAATGCTAAAAGCTCTAGCGCTTTACCTGATGGACAGAAAAGAAAAATACTATCAGGTGAGTGCATGGACCGGTGCGACCAAGGTTGATTCCTGGATCGATATCGAAGGAGGTATCGGTAATTTGTTTGCGAATGCATCCTTAAGAAGACAATTTCCAGACCTTCCGTATTACGTGGATGGAGCTGCTGCTCCACTTTCGAGAAATGGATCATTTATCGGTCATCATATCATGGTTCCGAAAGAAGGTGTTGCTGTTCACATCAATGCATTTAACTTCCCGATCTGGGGGATGCTAGAAAAAATAGCGGTCAACCTTATGGCTGGGGTTCCTGCTGTGGTTAAACCTTCAGAATCGACTTGTTACTTGACTGAAGTGATGGTGCGAGATATTATTGACTCAAAGATTCTTCCTGAAGGTTCATTGCAGTTGGTGTGTGGTTTGGGAAGAGGAATTATTGATTTTGTTGAAAGTCAGGATACAGTAACTTTCACAGGTTCGGCATCGACTGGAAAAATGCTGAAGGCACATCCAAGAATAGCTCAGGAGAGTGTTTCTTTCAATCTTGAAGCCGATTCATTGAATGCTACCATTCTAGGGAAAAAAGCGGTACCTGGAACAGAAGAGTTTGACTTGTTCATAAAGGAAACAGTAAAAGAGATCACGATAAAGGCAGGTCAGAAATGTACAGCGGTCAGAAGGATCATGGTACCGGAAGACTTGATCGACGATGTCGAAAAAGCAATTTCAGCAAGACTTGCAACCACAAAAATGGGAGATCCAAGTCAGGAAGGTGTTCGGATGGGATCTCTTGCGACACGTCAGCAAGTTTCGCGAGTTAGAGAAAATGTAGAGAAACTAGCTGTTTCTCAAAGAATAGCCTTTGGAGATCTAGACAACTTTGAAGTGTTTGGTGCAGACAAAAATACAGGAGCGTTCTTCTCTCCAATTTTATTTAGAAACGACGATCCGTTCAACAAAACGGATGTTCATGATATCGAAGCTTTTGGACCTGTTTCGACAATAATGCCATATAAGGAAATTGAAGATGCAATAGAGCTGGCAAAAATGGGTAAAGGATCCCTTGTTTCTTCGATCGTTACTCCAAGTGACGAAGAGGCTGTTGAATATGTCGTTAATGCGGCTAGCATGCACGGAAGGATCCTTGTACTTAATAAGGATTGTGCAAAAGAAAGTACAGGACATGGATCTCCAATGCCATTATTGACTCACGGTGGACCTGGTCGCGCAGGAGGAGGAGAAGAAATGGGAGGTAAAAGAGGAGTATTACATTATCTTCAGAGAACCGCAATTCAGGGGCATCCAACCACGATCACGAAGATCACACAACAGTTCCAGGTGGGAGCGGAAATGCCGGAGGCAAACCCTCATGTATTCCGTAAACACTTTGAAGAACTAGTCGTTGGAGAAACGGTATTCACGCATAAACACACTGTAACAGACGCTGACATTGTAAACTTTGCCAATGTTTCTGGTGACAATTTCTATGCACATATGGATGCGACATCACTGGACGGTACAATCTTCGAGCAGCGTGTGGCCCATGGATATTTTATCCTGTCAAAAGCAGCTGGATTATTTGTAGATCCGAAAAAAGGACCAGTCTTGCTGAATTATGGAATTGATGAAGCTCGATTCACGAAGCCTGTGTATCCGGGAGCTACGATTGGAGTGAGGTTTACAGTTAAAGAAAAGATCGATCAGGAAAAACGATCAGAGGACGATATCGCCAAAGGGATTGTTAAGTTCCTTGTAGACGTTTACGACGAGACCGGAGAAACGGTGGCATTAGCGACAATTCTTACCATGGTCAGAAAACTGGATCAGAACTAATTCAAAATGGAGCGAAAAGCTCCCTTTTTTAGTTTAAAACTGGAAGTATACAAAGGGTTTAAATGTATCAGAAACTGCTTGATACATCAGAACAACAATGATCGCTACACTGACGGCTTGAAGGACCATAGGCGTATTCGTAAACCATTCCTGCCATTTGTCTTTAATTGTTTGTGGGAGCCAGTGAACAATGTATCCACCCAGCATTACCCAGAAAACACTTTGGTACGTTGAGAGCACTAATACAAATGTATCCCATGTGAAGTTGAAATGGTTCCAGATCTGATCTAGCATCACCAGAGGTTGTCCATCTTCTTCCAAGCGGAACCAGATTCTCGTAAACGTAATAAAGTTAAACGTGATGAAGATCTTCCAGAAATGGACAATAAAAAGGTTTCCTTTATTCTCGTAGGGTGAAAATTTCTTCCAGTAATTGTAGATCACAAGTGCGGCGCCGTTCATTGCTCCCCAAATCACGAAGTTTTCACTTGCACCATGCCATAAGCCACCGACAACCATGGTGATCAGAAGGTTGAGGTCGCGATGAACATATTGCTTGAAGTTTGGAATGATCAGTACTCCGATGATGTAAATGGTCATCAAACCCAAGTATACAAAGATCAATTCATACCATTGGGTGATGAACACCAGAAAGATCAGAATTATAAGCGTCGCTACATAGGTGCCAATGCCTCCAGATTTGTTTCCACCAAGAGGGATGTACAGATAATCTCTTAACCATGATCCCAATGATCTATGCCACCTTCTCCAGAAGTCAGCAACACTAACCGCTTTGTACGGAGAATTGAAATTCTCAAGTAGTTTGAAACCCATTAGTCTCGAAACTCCGATGGCAATATCTGTATACCCGGAGAAGTCACCATAGATCTGTAATGAATAACCCCACATGGCGAGAACGCTTACGAAACCTGGATAGGCTTCAGGTGCATCTGCAACTTTGTCAATGAAATGAACGGCGATGTAATCTGCTAATACGATCTTCTTGATCAATCCTTTTACGATCTGAATGATTGCCCATGAAAAATCATTTTTATCGAGTTGAAATGGTTGTCTGATTTGAGGGATGAAGTCTCGGGCTCTAACGATCGGACCTGCAACCAGTTGTGGAAAGAAGGTGACGAAAAAGGTATAATCGAAGAAATTTCTAACAGGTTCAACTTCTTTCCTGTAAATGTCTACAACATAGCTGATACTTTGGAATGTAAAGAACGAAACTCCTACTGGCAAGATGATCTGCTCAACAAAGGTGCCTTCGCCAAAGAAACCGTTCCCCCAAACCGCAAGTTGATTAAATACCTGATAGTCGGTATGGAACATTTTGTTGTAGCTATCAGTAAAGAAGTAAGCGTACTTAAAGTATCCGAGCATCGACAAGTTGAAAATGCTGGAAGCGGCGATGATCCACTTTTTACTTGTTTCTGATCGACTTTTAAAAATGGCATTTCCAAGGAGATAATTGCCGACAAGGCTTAAGCCGAGTAACAACACATAAAGACCGGAAGTTTTAAAATAAAAGAACAAGCTAATCACCGTTAGAAAGAAACTTCTAACCAGGAAATTTTTATGGATCATTGAAAAAATGATCATCACAGCAAGAAAGAACAGCCAGAAATCGAGTTGAGTAAAGATCAGCGGTTCGGCTTCATTAAATGCAAATGCTTGATATAATCTTTCCATTAATTTTCCGGATTAGCGTTGTACAGTTTTCATTTGTTCGAAATACTTCAGGAAAGCATCGATCATTAATTCCCCTTTCAAATGATAGCCCATTGAAGTAAAATGGACAAGGTCACTTTGCATCAGTCCTTTTCTGTTCCACGTTTTAGAGGAACCTAATTCTCCCATGATACCGTAAAAGTCCCAAACAGGAATTTTATATTTTTCTGCAAGCTCTTCGATCACTTCCCGTTCTCGTGCTATGTTTCGATTCAGGTATTTTCTGTGATAATAGGAATCGTTCGGTACTGTCAAAAGGATTGCGCATTTAGGATTGGCACGAAGTACTTTCAGCATCATTTTTTCCAGGTTGTTTTTGTAGACCTGGGGATCGAACTTATCATAAGGCACATTTCCATCATTCGTGCCTACAGAAAAGGCAAAGAAATCGGGTGGATATTGCTTGAGTTGTTCTTCAAAGTTTTTGTTATCAAGATAGGTGTATAACCCCGCTCCGTTCACTCCGATACTTGTGTATGAAACGCCTGGATACTCATTCATGAATTGGAAACCATAGATCTCTAATTCTAAAGATTCACTGGTGATCCTTGAGAATTGAAGATCCATTTCATCGATAGGGTCGGTAAAATAAATGGTTGTTGTGCCCACTTTTGGATCTTGCACAACATGATCGATCAGGATCTCATCCGTCCCGAAATTCAATTCAAATGGCAATTCCCCTTTGTTATGATAAATCTTGAGGATAGAATAGGGAGGTTTTGAGTTGGTATGGCGATGTGAAAAAGTGATGTTGATCACTGAATCTCTGCACAAAAGAACAGCACCCATTACGCCATAATCCAATGAACTTGGTCGATGAACGACACTTCGATAGGCTGTCCAGTAATTGGGTGATTTGAACTGATAATTCGAAGGATTGTTCGTTTTTGCCAGATTGAAAGGGAAAACGATACCTCTTTCTCCTAAGGCATTTTTCCATTCTGTTTGAAAGAAAGTTCGAACGTCATTGGTATATATGTCTGCCTGAAGATGCGATCCGCCTATGTGGTAAAAGTGAAGTTTTTCGTTTCCTCCTTTTTGAAGTTCATCTATTCTGCTGAACAAATATTCCCAGGTTGGGCTATTGTGCGAGAAGAACTGGAAATTATTCTTTTCAAAGACGATGAAAGGATATTCTACTTTTATGGATGAATCGATCCTGGCGTAATCCGGAAAACAATACAAATTGAGTGAGTCATTGAATTGACCTTTATCTCTATCCTGGCAGAAACTAAAGAGAGGAATAGTCAATAGGAGCAATATGTTTCTGTACAATCGCACTATTTTCCCTGCTTCCATTTTGTATATTCAGCGGCAAAGGCATCAAAGAACATTTGCGAGGCAATACTTGCACCTTTCGGACTGAAATGAATATAATCTTTGGCAGCTAAGCCTGCTTCAACCCAAGAAG
Source organism: uncultured Bacteroidota bacterium (assembly GCA_937899625.1). Lineage (GTDB taxonomy): Bacteria > Bacteroidota > Bacteroidia > Flavobacteriales_D > Crocinitomicaceae > M0103. Next base: position 8,530 of record CALCCB010000111.1, on the reverse strand, counting down.
GCATGGAGTTTTGTCCTCCCATAGCTGAATAGAGATCCCAATAAGCATATCCTGCCTCAAGGGTTGATTTTTTCATTTGTTCCACCAGATATGGTAGAAGTGGGTAAGTGATGAAGTTTCCATTATCTGGTGTAGACATATCGCTTGGTCCGATAACTACAATTGCAGCGGAAGGTCTAAGTTTTCGTATGGTATTCAGTTGTCCTTTGAAGTACCTGGCGTAGTTTCTCACCCCTGAACTATCCTTGAATGCAGGAACCGAATTTCCTCCGAATTGCATAATAACTAATTCGGTATTGAGATCACCGTACATTTTGGATAATAGGGTTTGGTCCATAGATCCGAAGATCGTTCCACTGGATCCTCTCATTCCAATATTACTCACCTGAACGCCGTAATCTCCTTCAAGTGAAAATCCTGAAATATTCGGGCTGTAAGTCGAAGAGAACACATATTTTAATTTTCCAGGTGTATTTGGAAATGACAAATGAACCTCATGAGATTTTCCATCCGTCGATAAACTATCTTCATGGATCAATGATCCGTTTTGATATACTTTTAGTATGCATGGTTTAACACAGCTGTTGTAGTACATGGTCACATTGTTGTACTCTTTCGATCTGGAATATGCTGATTTGTTTGGTTCAAATTCGATCCATGCTTCTACTGTCGGGCCTTGGTTTTTAAGAAGACTGTCTGAATCAGCAGTAAATCGTGCGGCACTTCCCATGACCCCATATTTTTTGTTTTTCAGCTTTTCACCACCAAAACAGGTAAATCGCCTGAAATTTTCTGAATAAGTCTGTTTGAATGTATTTGTATGGTAAACATTCATGGCAGGGATCAATCCTGGTCCATTTCCCCCAAATTGATTCTGAATTCGCTGTCTGATATATGCGGTCATACGATCACCCTCTATCTGAGAATCACCGTAGTGCAAAATGTGCAATTTCTTTTTATCCGGTGCGGCTTTATCCAGCTTTGAAAAAAGCTGATGAAGTTGGGCTCTTGCAGCATCATTCAGTATGATCTCGGTGTTACTCTCAGTATTCATGGTTCCACCAGATGGAGCTCCCATGTTACCTTCAGAACCATTTTGATGTCTTAGCATTGGATCATCATTCAGATCCAGTGATGTTGTGTCAATGTTCGCGACGATTTTTGAAATGTCTTTCTTTTCAGGTTTAACTGGGTGAAGGAATTCCTCAGCAGTTAGAAAATTTAATTTCATGAACCCCAGATCATATCCTTTGTCCGGTGCAAAATACACGATGGGACTCATTACTAGTAACACTCCGGCAACAAAGGCCAGAACCTGATATGGTTTGATCTCTTTCAAATTTCTCCGATAAGTAAACAAAGTTAATCAACCCGCCTGAAGTGGTTGGCCGACTTAACGATTTTTGTCAACAAATCAATACACATTTTTGACGCATGTTCTGACAGTTTTTCACAAATCAGAATGTTTTTTATGACACCATGTCCGAATTTCAAGCGTGGCAGTATCTTTGTCGTTTGGCGCAAGCAAAATAGAGAACTATGGCAGAGGAGACGAATAAAAAAGAAATGGAAAAAGAAGAAGGTACTGAAAACGTTCAGGATGAGCTGTCAAATCAGGAAGGCGGATCGAAGGAAATGTCACTTGAGGAACAGGTCGCTGAATTTCAGGATAAGTACATGCGTTTATATGCAGAGTTCGACAATTATCGAAGAAGAACGAACAAAGAAAAGGTAGAGCTGATCAGTAGTGCTGGCGAAGGGATCTTAAAGGATCTTTTGCCGGTTATGGACGATTTTGAACGAGCGATCAAAAACAACGAGAATGCTGAGGATATCGTAAGTGTAAAAGAAGGATTCCATCTTATCTTTAATAAGTTTAGAAATATTCTCGAAAGCAAAGGCCTTAAGCCAATGAATTCAAAAGGAGAAATTTTTGACAGCGAACTGCATGAGGCAATAGCTAATGTTCCGGCTCCTTCGGAAAGTGAGAAAGGAAAAAACCTTGATGAGGTTGAGAAAGGGTATTATCTGAACGAAAAAGTGATCAGATATGCTAAAGTGGTGGTAGGACAATAAGAAATAACATTCACAATGAGTGAGAAAAGAGATTATTACGAAGTTCTGGGAGTTTCGAAAAATGCAGATGAAGCTGAGATCAAGAAAGCGTATCGTAAACTGGCAATAAAGTATCACCCGGATAAAAATCCTGGAGATGCTTCGGCAGAAGAAAAATTTAAGGAAGCGGCTGAAGCGTATGAAATCCTAAGTGATTCTCAAAAGAGAGCACAATATGATCGTTTCGGTCATGCCGGAATGGGTCAGGGCGGATTCTCAGGAGGAGGTATGAATATGGACGACATATTCTCTCAGTTTGGAGATATTTTCGGGGGTGCATTTGGTGGTAGTTTCGGCGGAAATAGAGGAGGAGGAACTCGTGTAACCAGAGGAACGAATCTCAGAGTGAAAATGAAGCTTACCCTTGAAGAGATCGCAGAAGGTGTTAAGAAAAAGATCAAAGTTAATAAACTGGTAAATGCTGAAGGGGTAACCTTTAAAGCTTGTACAACGTGTAATGGGACAGGTCGTATCACACGTATTGCTCAGACGTTTATTGGTGCGATGCAAACGCAATCGACGTGTCATGTTTGTCAGGGGGCTGGTAAATCGATCGATGCAAAGCCTGTAGACGCGGATGCACAAGGTCTGAAAAGACAGGAAGAGGTGATCGAGATCGAGATACCTGCTGGTGTTGAAGAGGGTATGCAGCTAAGTGTTACCGGAAAAGGGAATGCTGGTCCATTCGGTGGAATATCAGGAGATTTGATCGTGGTGATCGAAGAAGTTGAGCATCCTGATCTGAAAAGAGATGGTGACAATCTTCATTATGATGCTTATGTGAATTTTGTTGACGCAGCGCTCGGAGAATCTATCGAGGTGCCAACTGTCAATTCAAAAGCGAAGATCAAAATCGATCCGGGAACACAAAGTGGAAAAGTACTCAGGTTGAAAGGCAAAGGCTTACCTCATTTACAAGGTTATGGACAGGGTGATCTTTTCGTACATATCAATGTGTGGACACCTAAAAAGCTGAGCAAAGAAGAGAAAGAAATACTGGAGAAATTAAGGTCAAGTGAAAACTTTAAACCGAATCCGGATAGCAATGACCGGAATTTCTTCAAACGAATGAAAGATATGTTCCAATAGGAATTGAAGTATCGAACTTCGATAATCCCGTTATCTTTATAACGGGATTTTTTATTGATATGAAATATTTTCATTTGAACGGAGGCAAACCGAACTGGCCTTTAGCAATACTTACCTTGGCTGCCGTTGTGGTTGCCTATTCAGTGATCGGTCAATTGCCACTTATCTTTGCACTTGTATCTTCTGGATTATTGACCAGTGGATTCGAACCGACTGTAGGTAATATGGCTGAAACGCTTGGTTACAACACGTTTCTAACCTATCTGATCATTCCTTTTATTTTTGGACTTGCCGTGATCATGTTGTCTGTCAAGTTTATCTTCAAAAGACCAGTCTTGGGCCTTTTTACAACCAGGACATCCTTTGACCTGAAAAGGGTACTTCTTTCATTCATGATTTGGTTCGGTATCATGGGCTTCTTTTTGATCATTTCTTATTATTCGGGAAGCCCACTGGAGTGGAATTTTAAAAGCGATACATTTTTCACTTTGCTACTCATTTCATTTTTTCTGATTCCCTTGCAGACCACTTGTGAAGAGGTTCTGTTCAGAGGTTTTCTGATGCAGCTTTTGGGTCCGACATTCAAGAAAGCCTGGATCTCCATTCTTCTTACAGGAATTTTATTTGGCGTGTTGCACGGGGCAAATCCTGAAGTTCAGAAGATTGGAAACATTCTATTGATCTACTATGTTATGACCGGTGTTTTTCTTGGGGTCATGGCGCAGATGGATGAAGGATTGGAGTTAAGCATTGGGTATCATGCGGCAAACAATATTTTCGCAGCGCTCATTGTAACGAATGACTGGCAGGCATTTCAGACCGATGCCCTTTTTATGGATCGTTCAGGTCCACAATTCGGATGGGATAGTTTGTTGACATTGATCGTACTGCAGCCTGCCTTGCTGTTATTATTTAGTAAAATTTATGGCTGGAAAGGATGGAAGGAAAAATTGTTTTCTGAACCTGATATTTCAGAAGAGGAGAATGTTCATTCCAAGGATGATCTTGAGGAGAATTGATTAGCTTTAATCTAACAGATATTTATGCTGGAAATTAATAATATATCGAAATCGTTTTATCGGAATATTGCACTGGATGACGTGTCATTACGTGTGAATAAAGGTGAGATATATGGACTGCTGGGACCAAATGGTGCCGGTAAAACAACCTTGATCAGGATCATTAACAGAATTATAGAACCCGACAAGGGACACATTCGGTTCAATGGTGATCTCATGACAGAAAAACACCTTGAGGTCATCGGATATTTACCTGAAGAAAGGGGGTTGTATAAATCAATGACCGTTGAAGACCATGCTATATTTCTTGGAAGATTAAGGGGGTTATCCAAAAAGGATGTTCAGATGAAACTGAATTACTGGCTGGAAAAATTTCAGATCACTGATTGGCGAATAAAAAGGATCGAAGAGCTTTCTAAAGGAATGGCACAAAAGATCCAGTTCATATGTACTGTTTTGCATGAACCCGATCTGTTGATCCTGGATGAGCCATTCAGTGGTTTTGATCCGATCAATGTTGAGCTGATCAAGCAAGAACTTATCGAAATGAGAGCGAAAGGAAAGACTATCATTCTTTCGACACATAATATGAGGAGTGTGGAGGAGATCTGTGATCGAGCTGCCTTGATCCATGCTTCTAAAAAGGTAGCAGAAGGAAGGATTTCGGAATTACAGGAAGAAAGGAAAACGGGGCTCTATGCTGTTAAGTTCAGAGGTAATATGATTGCCTTTGTAAATGCGCTTTGGGTCGGGTTTGAGATAGAAGATAAGGAGATTCTGGGTGATGATCGTTTCGTCGTTCGTGTTAAAATGCGTGGGGATAATCAGTTTGAAGATCTTTTAAAAGTATTGATCGGGCAGGTGAAGATAGAAGCAGCATGGGAAGTGCTACCAACGATGCAGGATGTGTTTATTGACCTTGTTAAAGTAAAGGAGGAGGTGAAGAATGACTAAGAGCTGGTTGATCGCTGTACGCGAATTGAAGGAAAGGATCGGGTCGAGATCTTTCCTGCTATTATCTATAATGGGTCCAATGATCATTTTGTTAATGATCTCTATGCTTTTTGTTCTTGGTGATCAGGGAAAACAACATTGGAATGTGTTGATCACTGATCCTGCAGGGATCATGGAGAATAAGATCCTTGCAAATGAAGATAAATCAGTCAATTACTCTTTTGGTGACTCTTATTTAGAAATTGAGGATTTCAGGGACGGTAAGCGTTTTCAGGAGTTTGATGCGATGTTGGAGATCAATGAAAAAGTACTTCAGAATAAAACTGTTTTCGTCTTTTTTAGAGATAAACCGAGTGTGCGAATGCAAACAAGGGTTCAATTCCATGTAGAACGGAGACTGGAAGAAAGAATGGTCGATGAATTCACCGACTTATCAGTGCAAGAGTTTAGGAAGATCAAACAGCCCATGAATGTGGCTTTTAGAAATGTTTATGACCCAAATGATGAGTCCTCAGATAAAAGGGGATGGGTTGGTTTCTTTTTTGGCGCAGTGATCTTTTCTTTTATTTTCTTGTTTGGAATGACCATTCTTCGAAGTATTTCGAGGGAGAAGAGCAACAGGATCGTCGAAGTGTTGTTGGCTTCCGTAAATCCGCGACAACTAATGGCAGGAAAGATCGCAGGAATAGGAATAGCTGCTTTTCTGCAGTTTCTGATCTGGGGACTGATCATTGGATTGGGATTATACCTGATGAGGTCCTATATTTTTACGAATCCACTTGAAGTTGCGAATATGGATATTCAGCAATTATCCGATGAAGGATCGAGATATTCTCTTGACCAAATGTTCCAGGCTAGAGAATATAATGAATTTGTTGAGCTTATTTTTGAAAGAGTGAGATTTTCGACCATGATCTTTTATTTCTTGATGTTTTTCATTGGTGGATACTTCTTTTATGCGTCGTTCTTTGCGGCTATTGGCTCAACGTCAGGATCAGAGAGTGACGGACAACAGTTTGTTCTTCCTTTGGTCTTTATTCTATTAGCTTCGATCTATGCAGGATACTATTCCTTGGAAAATCCTGATGCTTTAATTGTGGATTACTTGCAATATATTCCTTTTACTTCTCCGATCGTAGTTATGGTCAAACTGGCTTACGGATATGGTCCTGGTGAAGCCTATCAGATCTGGCTGTCCTTGATCATATTGCTGGTTTCATCATTACTTACCATGATGATCGCTGGAAGATTGTACAAGAATGGGATATTGCAATTTGGGCATCGAGTGAAATTTTCTCTGCTCATTAAATGGTTAGGAAAAAGTTGATTCGTAAAGCTGTCATAGACCTGGGGACAAACACCTTCAATCTCCTGATCGTTGATCTGGGCGATAATACTTTTGAACTGGTTCATACTGAAAAAGAAGGCGTTGCTTTAGGCATGGGAGGGATCAATGACGGGATACTTGCTTCGGAAGCTTTTAACAGAGGTATTGCAACGCTTAGTCGTTTTATTGATAAGTGTAAAAACCTTGGAGTAAATGAAGTGACGGCAATTGGCACCTCTGCACTAAGAAGTGCAGCGAATGCGTCAGAATTCTTATCGGCAGCATTGGAACTGGGCATTAATATTGAAATCGTGTCCGGTTTACGAGAGGCAGAGCTCATCTATAAGGGGGTAAAATGGTCATACAATTTCAGTACTCCTGGGGTCATCATGGATATTGGTGGTGGAAGCACAGAATTTATTTTTGCCGATTCAAATGGAATGACTGATATTGTTTCACTCAATGTTGGGGTTTCGAGAATTTATCAGCAATTTGAATGTAGTGATCCGGTTTCTGAAAATGATATTCAAGTAATCGAAAACTGGCTGGAGGAAAGAGCCGATGGATTTTTTGATGGAAAAAATTCGGATCTATTGATTGGTGCATCAGGTAGTTTTGAAACTTTCTATGAATTGATCCATCAAGAGCCATTTCCGGAAAAAGTCAAATCAGTTGAAGTGCCTTTTGAGGAATTGATGGAGAGTCTTGAAATGATCATCCGATCCACACAAAAGGACAGAGATAAAAATCCATTTATTATTCCGATTCGAAAGAAAATGGCTCCTATTGCTGCAATTAAAACCAGATGGGTGATCCAAAAGTTGAATGTGAAAAGGGTAATGATCTCTCCTTTTTCGTTAAAGGAAGGTGCCATATAGGCGCAAAAATATTTAATGAAAAGCGTTCGAGTAAAGAATTTTAATAGAGATACTTTTTCCCAAAATGGGAATTTCACAAAAAAATTATATTTTGTAAAGTTTATAAAGTCAGCAAGTTAAGTCTATTGGATTGATTTTTGATTCGCACGTACTCACACACGCGCTTTTTTCTAAAGACAGAGCTATGGTTAAACTGCTACAATTAAAAAAACTAATTTATTATTTTTTTCCGCTTTGGTTATCGGTTTGCAAATTTTTGTGGCTGAACAATCCAACCAAAAAAAATAAAAGTAGACCTAAGCTTAGTTTTTATTCCTTTCACCAACTACGTGTTTTTACTGAGTTAAAAATGGTTGAACTACGTAAATGTAAAAATCAGACCAGTTGTTTTTTACCTCGAGTGAAGAAGCCAAATATCTTTCGCGCCCAGATGCGAATCACAAATTTGAATAAATTCTTGAGCGAGACTAATGCACTTCTATTCAGTACAATCTCGTTAAAAGATCTTGCCAAATAATTTGAATGAGCCATTTAAACCGAAATAGCAACAACAACAACACTTCTTCCAGGCGAAGCGCTTTGAGGAGTATGATTGTTTTGTTAGGTGTATTGGTTGCTTTGTTGGGTGCGGTGATGATGATGGGGAGTGGAAAGGTTTGGGGGCAGGTATTCTCTTTTTTTCGAATCGTTATAAACACTGTCTTTGTTTTTCTTGCAGCTTTGCTAAGTAATTTGCGATCAGTAATAATTAGTTGTATGGCTTCAAAGCCGGCGGCTATAGAGTTACAACCAATTTATTTAGTTTCTGCTTCTAAATCCAATTTTATTGTTTTCAATGCCTTCATTTTCAAATTAAAAGCTTATTCACTGTTGTTGCTTTTATTTTGGTACTAACATTTCTATATGAATATTTCGATAGCTTCAATTATATTAAAGCAGGCGAATATCTGTTGGGATTCAAAGATTACACCGAAATCATGTTTAGCTTGATTGGCTTGGGCATTTTTGCGATTATAAAAATGTTTATCAATCAGTTGGGACATTTTTTTATCAAGAAAAAAGACGACGAAATACCAAACATTCCGCAGCTATCTTTGGCCTATAAATTGGACAAAAACAATGAGGTTGTTTTGAAGCGAGAATGGGTT
>CALCCB010000110.1 GCA_937899625.1 uncultured Bacteroidota bacterium | reverse complement strand
AGTTATTATAACGATGGTGAAAAAGATCTATTTTCCGCGCCTGATCATTCCTTTATCAAAGGCCGTTGTTGGTCTGATCGATTTCGGGATATCTATTCTGATCATGATCATTTTGATGTTCTGGTATGGTGTCACTCCTACTTCGAATGTGTGGATGGCGCCCTTCTTTGTATTGATGGGAATGCTAGCTGCATTGAGTGTAGGGATCTGGCTAAGTGCTTTAACAGTTCGTTTTCGTGACTTTCAACACATTGTACCATTTATGGTCCAGATCGGATTATACCTCACTCCTATTGCCTACCCCGCTGAATTTGCCTCGCAGCATTTACCAAAGTGGGCTTCAACCATCTATTATTTGAATCCGATGGCCGGTGTCGTACAGGGTTTTCGCTGGTCGATCTTCGGAGGTGAACCTCCCGGAAATCTCATGTTCGTGTCGTTCGGAATGGTCTTCCTGATCTTGTTAACCGGACTGCTCTACTTTCGTAAGGTGGAAGATGAGATGGCGGACTATGTTTAATAATACGACTAAAGATCCCTCACAAAGAAATCTTTGTAAAGAAATCAGATTATCATGTGGATATTTTCAATTCAATTCCTACATTTGAAATATGAGTTTGACTAATATTCAGGTTTTTATCGTTGAAGACCATCAACTAATCTCTGAAGCATGGAAACATTTGCTAAAGGATGAAGAAAATATAACCGTAGTTGGTACGGCCGATAATCAAAATGATGCAATTTTATTTGCTAATAATTTGCGACCGGATATCATTTTAATGGATATTAACCTGAAACAAGGAAACGGGATCGAAGCTACTGAGTCGATCTGCAATACTTTACCGAAAACTAAAGTGATCGGTTTGTCTCTTCACGATGACATTGCTTTTGTAAAGAAATTTTTGTCAGTTGGAGCCAAAGGTTATTTGACTAAAAACACAACCAAATCAGAATTGGTTGAGGCCATCAACAGGGTGTCGAATGGGGACATTTTCATAGCAAATGATTTAAAAGACAGATATTTCTCAAGTATGTTGATGGGACAGGAAGATGATAAAAAGAAAGAACTGACCTTCAAGGAAATTGAGATCGTTAAGTTAATTGCGGAAGGACTTACCTCTCAGGAAATTGGAGATAAATTGTTCATATCAAAACGAACGGTTGAAACTCATAGACATAATATCTTGAAGAAATTGGATCTGCCAAATGCTGCACAATTGATCAGCTATGCGAAGGAAAAGGGTATCGTTTAATTCAAACTCCTTTTTTCTATTTTTTTTTCTCACTCTCCGACCTTTTCTGTTTTCATGTACGTAGAACTACGTAGAAGTGAATTTGGGTAAATGCTGAAAAAGGTTTCGAACTCTTCATTCTGTGTTTATTGATCACTTCATTTTCATTCCCTTTGATACAAAATCGGAACAAAATGAAAACTTTGAGATCAATTACAGCCCTTTTCATCCTTCTGAGTGGGACAATCAGCTTTGCTGGTGAGCTTTCCGTAGAAGCAACAATTCAGCATCCTTCATGTTTCAATAAAAAAGATGGTGCCGTGTCACTCTCAATCAGTGGTGGTAAAGGAGAGATCACGATCATCTGGCAAGATGGTATTTCTTCTACTTATAGAGATCAATTGGGTAATGGTGTATACACATACACCGTGCGCGATTCAAAAGGTGAAAGTGTAGAAGGAAAAGCTGAGCTGAAAAGTAATGGCCCATTAACTATTAGTTTCGGCCAGAAAACAGATATTCGTATAAATGGCACAAAAGTTCTTGGTGATATTCACATTTCTGGCGGTACACCTTTCTCAGATCCTGAAATGTATATGGTACGACTAGACCAAGAAATTATTCACGAAAGATCCGATATCAACTCCAATCAAATATATAATTTAAGTATTCAAGATGCTTCAGGATGCGCATTGAACTTCCCGGTTATGATCCAAAAGATTGTTGGAAATGAAAATGATAATTGTGAAAAAGAAAAGAGCACTCTTCCTTTAATGACCCTTCACTTTCCAAAACTTCCAACTTCGAATTCAATGTCGTTGGTTACGACTTCGCTCGTTTCAACAATGCAACCAGAATAAAATATATCAAAAATTGAAAGAAAGGGACTTCGGTCCCTTTTTTATTTACAATAAGCTAGTAATTGCTGTAACAAGCATATACAACTCAAAGAAAAAATGCGCTTCATTTGTTAACCAAATAATCAATGTTAGATCCACGTATTTCACTTTTCATCTGAAACATCTACATCAAGCTATCTTTCATGTTTAATATACGAATTCAATAGTTCGACATCTCAAAGTGACATAAGCATTAGCGATTACTTGAGCTCATTGAAATTACTCAACCATTAACTTCTTTAATGTACGAGTGTCGCCATTCACCATTTCCAGAAAATACACACCACTCTGAATACTTAGCAATGGCACATGGAATTCATACAAGCCTTGCGAATAAGTATATCCATCAACTAATAAAAGAACAAGGCGACCTTTGGCATCGATCAGTTTAAGATCGATCGTACTTTCGGAAGTGATGAATAATTCCAGATCAAAAGACTCACTGGCAGGATTTGGATAAGGACCAATGATCACCGGTTCCTCATTCTCTCGGTTCAAACAGACTTTGTTGTTCTCCAGGTCTGTTTCGATTAAATTTAACGTCGTATAGGGCAATCCTTCTGCGCAGATCCAATCCGGTTCTCCATTTTGAACGGACACAAATGATGATGGCAATGAAGTAAATACCATGATCTCCGTTTGATCGGATTGTAACACTAACGCATACGTTTCTTTCATCATGAGCCCTGAACTAAAGACCAATTCTACTTCAACTGAATCGATCAAAGAAGTACCATTGTTATGCAGCTGAACACCAACATTCATGAACCCATCTACCTCATTCAGCAGGATCTTTTGAACCTCGAGATCAAAGTATGCTCTTTCCACCGTAAATGTTCTGATTAAGGTATCTTCACAACCTTCGGAATTTGAAACATACAAAGAAACGTTTATGGTGCTGTCTGCCCACAACTCTCCATACGTATATGAATGATCTGTAAAATAAACATGTTCCCCGTTGCCCATGTTCCAGTCCCAGTATTCTGAACCTGCGCCTGTGTAGTCAAATTGAACAGGAACCCCAGTAACAATTGTCAAAGGATAACTATCCCAGTCTGCGCTCAATTCCGGTCCAACATCGAAAATAAACATACCGGAAGCCGAACATCCAAAATTTGAAGTCGTTGTGAGCTCTACATTGTGCGATCCTTCTGTTTGAAACTGGTAATACGCTGTGATTCCCTGAATATTTTCTGTGAGATCAATTTCCCAGTTTGATCCACCAATCCATCCGGTTGTTACTGTAGAGACGTCGTTCAACGCAGTGTATGTCCCAACACAAGCAGGCCCAACACTAAACATTGGAACCGGCGTCGAATGCACGAGGATCTGCACCTGTTCAATGTCCGTGCATCCATTATCAGCAGTGGTGGTCAATGTAATGGTATGATACCCAAAATTCGAAAATGATTTGGAAGGAACAGGTAAAATACTGAATGTTCCGTCCCCGAAATCCCATAATTGACTTTGGATCACATAGGGAGATCCTATTGTCGATGTATTCGTTAGCGGGACATTTGCATTTTCGCAAGCATCATCAGCTGTAAAAACTGTTTGCGGTGCTTCGAGAATTGAAAGCACAAAGGTTGTATCGTCCTGACAACCATAGGCATCGGTCACCTGAAAATAAACCGTATAATCTCCAGGAGTGCCGTAATCTTTCGATGGACTTTGCAATATTGAAGTATTACTTCCCGTGCCTCCAGGCTGTCCGAAATTCCAGAACCAGCTGTTGATGGTTCCTTCTCCCTCAACACTATTGTCATTGAACTGCGTTCCTGCATTATCGCAATATCCCACATAAGACAAATCAGCGAAAGGCAATGCTCGAATCTGCACGGGAACAAACAAATTCTCTCCACACCCCCCTACAGACTCAACATACAATTCAATAAAATAATACCCCGGTGAATCATAAACATGGGTCGGGTTTTGATCACTGGATTGATTCCCATCCCCAAAATCCCAGCTCCACGTTGCCAGAGGATCAGAGCCCTCGGCTGTGCTCACATCCGTACATTGCAGGACATCCTGAAAACAGAAATTATCTACAAGGAAATTTGCAACTGGCGCTACACCGCTAATGGTCACAAAGATGGTGTCCCTTGCCACACAACCGTTGTTATTAATGCTTTCAAGTGTATACTCCCCTGTTGTATTTGGAACAAATGATCCCGGTTGGCCTGGAGAACCATCTCCATTCCAAAAATAATTGAAGGTTTCAAATGCGCCTACTTGCAATTCAATGGTATTTCCCAGACACATCGAAGTATCTAATCCTAGGCTGGCCGTGTTTGGATAATTGTCAATGGAAAACATATAATTCCCGCTGTTCTTCGAACAACCGAAACTATCAAAAACCGTAACGTTGTAGGTGCCCGGAGTTGAGATATTGATCGAAGGAGTGGTAGCACCGGTTGACCAGAGGTATGTATACCCTGGACCCATATCTGCGTTCCATGTATGAAAACTATCCGCACAAATTGCAGTATTCATTGGAGGTGGAATGGTTGGGTAGGTGATTTGAATAGTATCTCTTTTTGTATATCCAAAAATATCTTTTCCTTCAACCCAATAAAGACCTTCGTTAACACTAATGGAAGTTGCAGTGCTTCCTGTACTCCACAATATATCACTATACCCTGGAGTTATTGACAGTATTGTATCACAAAACTTTAGATTGAACTTTGTATCAATTCCTAAATCTAAAGGTGGTATATATTTATCTCTAAAATACAATCGGAGAGAATTTTGATCATTTAACGATGTCCCTTCGATAAATACCATTTCGCTGATGTTTCCATTTAAATAAAAAGTCTCACCAACATCATTACTACCATTGAATGCACCAACAAGAAATCGAAATGAACTCTGCATACTATGCAGACTGTTAATTCCATTTGATCCAATTTGACTGTTATTTAAATAAATTGTTTTTTGACTGCTTAATCTATTATTGTTATACTGATAGAGACCAAATGAATTATTTGTAGTAGGGCAAATCAAATGGTTATCTGTTATTTCTTGATAGATGGCAGTTGTGCCATTAAACCTCATAAATGCATAGCGACTAGTTGCAGAAACGGAATTGGATTTAGCATAAAATGTTTGTTGATTGCCTGTAAATTGCCCAATAACAAACATTTGTTTACTTGTATTTCCAAGATCCAGAATATCACCACCTTCTA
>CALCCB010000109.1 GCA_937899625.1 uncultured Bacteroidota bacterium | reverse complement strand
CTTCGTTGGTATTTAATTTTTGAACGGCATCCTTTAATCGATCTGGATCTACAGGCTTCATCACGTAATCAAGTGCACTTACTTCAAAAGCCTTCAAAGCATATTCATCGTATGCCGTCACGAATATCACTCTTGGTATCTCGTCGAGATGTTTTAACATGTCAAATCCAGACATTTCCGGCATGTTTACATCCAAAAAGATAAGATCTGGTTTCAATTCATTGATCTTCAGAATCCCTTCCTCTCCGTTTCTCGCCTCATCAATGATCTCGATTTCAATATAATCCTTTAAAAGGAGCTTTAATTCCTCTCTTGCCAGACGTTCGTCATCAATGATTAATGTTCTGAATGATTTCATAGCTCTGTTTTAAATGTTAATCTAGCGATCACTATATTCTCTTGTTGAATCAACTCAAATTCGGCCGCACCTTTATACTGTATGTCTAATCTTCTTAATACATTCTGAATACCTATTCCAGTATCTTTTTCATCTCTCAATTTCCCTGAATTGATCACTTCAATGATCACTTGTTCTCCGCTTTTTCTTGTTTGTATTTCAATCTCCCCACCATCGATAAGATTAGAAATCCCATGTTTTATCGCATTCTCTACAAGCATTTGAAGAATAAACGGCGGCACAGGAAAAAGTCGTAACGAATCATCCTGCTTCCAGCTAATCGTAAGACGCTCTTCAAACCTTATCTTTTCCAGTTCAAGATAATGAGATACCATATTGATTTCATCTTCTAGCGGAACCAATGTCTCCTTGCCATAGATCAATGATTTACGTAAAAGATTCGAGAGCGTCGTAAGTGATTCCTTTGCTTTAGAAGGATCAAGTTCAATCAACGCACGGATACTATTCAATGAATTAAAAAGGAAATGAGGATTTAATTGAGACCTTAAATTCTTCAGTTCAATTTCATTTTTACTTGCTTCTAGCGAAATGTTATTCAGCTCCTGTTTTCTGGATTTTTGTATAAAATGAAAGGTAAAGTAAATCGCATTCCAGAAAAGAACCAAGACAAGTATCGCTAAAATATTGATCACCACCGAAAGGAAACTGATTTGTTCAAATTCCTTTGGATTAATCACAAAGGATGAAACGGTCGTTTCTCCAAAGATCAATAACGAACATAAAAATGAAGCGAATAATACTCTGGGCAGCAATGGACCTGGTCTTAATTCCAGCCAGTTCAGTTTAATAAAGACATATCTCATGATATGCGTACTGAAAACCGAGAAAACTACAAGCATTGAAAGATGAAGCAATAGCTCTACGTCTACTTTCAAAGGGTCATCAGCATAAGTGGCAAGCAATATCAGTGCACAGTAGGAACTCCACCCAATCGATTGTGCTGCCCAATATAGCCATCTACTTGTAATCATATAACAAAAGTAAAAACCCTTTGATCAAAACCTAAATCTAAAGTATGATCGGAGATAATTCTTGCTTTAAGGATAATTTTTCATTTGGAATGTTTTTTGACAACTTTGAAGCATGGTTCTAAGATTGATATTTCTGTTTTTGCTTCCTGTAATAATCAACGCCCAAACATTTCAAAACAATGTTTTCGGAGGATCAGTTGGGCTAGTACTAAACACGGGAACAACCATCAACTCGATAGGAATTAAACTAAATGGTTATTATTCTCAGTATATCTATCAATTCAATGCTGGAACCGAATTAAGATTCAATCTGAGCAGCTACGGGAAGAGAAAGAACTTTTTTGAATCAAGAAATGGAATTGGCCTTGTACTATTGGCTGGTCCGAAAGAACACAATGCAGACTTTGAGCTAAGTGAATTACATCACAACACCAATTCTCTGTATGGATTAGGTTACAATTACATTTGGTACACCGATAATGTGGGTACATCGCAGCGATCAGGAGGCTTTGGATTGCATTTAAACAATCTCAGTATTTTGATTGAAAATGATGTTTTTGCCGGACATTCCAAAGATCGATTCCGAACAGGGGCATTGACATTAACCTATTTGTACGGTGATTTCAAATTTGCTTTAGGAAATGTGATCTGGACAGGTGAAACAGCAGGATCGGCTTGGCAGAGGATCCCTCTGGACAATTGCCCTTCTGGATTTAGAATTCTTGAAGATCTGCCCTATGGAAAAACAAGTCATGGTGTCATCTATGGAAGCCTCTCCTATTCGCTTCCTTATGGTCAGGTAAGCAGATTCAGAATCGGACTAGACAGTGAGCATATCAGACATTCTATTCAAAATAGACTGATACATGATTTGATCTTTCTCCCTTCCCAGGTTCAGCGAAACACACCTCATTATCCAAGGCTTGATAACGAAGGTTGTCCAGTCTTTTACAAAAATGAAATTCGAAAAAATCGATTATTCCTTCAATTAGGGGCTAACGACACCTGGTCCTATTAAATGTTTTTAGATTAATACTCTTTGTTTGATCATCGCAAAATCAAAATCAACGAACTAATCTTCGGCCCATAAATGGCAACTCCGATTTTGGATCGAGCCCCTAAAATTGAGCATCCCTTTTTGCTTCTTCTTTGAATCAGGGGATTGTTTCATAAGTTTTGAAATTGTTGAAAATAGGCTTGAAAAGTAGAGTCTAATTAAGATGTTTATGCTAACTTTGCGCCCCGTAGTTACAATTTATTCGTCATGTCCAATTCAACAAAATATGTATTTGTAACCGGGGGTGTAACATCTTCTCTTGGTAAAGGGATTATCTCTGCTTCTTTAGCGAAATTACTGCAAGCCAGAGGATATTCCGTAACCATTCAAAAGCTTGATCCTTACATTAATGTTGACCCGGGAACTCTTAATCCATACGAACATGGTGAATGTTTTGTAACTGACGACGGAGCTGAAACGGATCTTGACCTTGGACATTACGAGCGTTTTTTGAACGTACCGACTTCTCAAGGAAATAACGTTACTACAGGTAGAATCTATCAGTCAGTGATCGAAAAAGAACGTAAAGGAGAATTCCTTGGTAAAACTGTACAAGTAATTCCTCACATTACAGATGAGATCAAAGAAAGGATTCAGATCCTCGGTAAAGAAGGTAAGTATGATATCGTGATCACAGAGATCGGTGGTACAGTTGGTGATATAGAATCTCTGCCTTATGTTGAAGCTGTTCGACAGTTGTTATGGGAATTTGAAAACGATTGTATTGTCATTCACCTAACCCTTGTACCCTATCTTGCGGCAGCCGGTGAATTAAAAACAAAACCAACGCAACATTCGGTAAAGCAACTCCTTGAACTAGGTGTTCAGCCAGACATACTTTGTTGCAGGACAGAACACGAACTAGACCTTACACTCAGGAAGAAGATCGCGAAGTTTTGTAATGTTTCAATGAATGCAGTCATCGAATCGAGAGATGCTGAAACTATCTATGATGTCCCTTTATTAATGCAGGCTGAAGAATTAGATAAAGTCGTTCTAGAAAAGCTTGGATTGTCTTCTAAATCTACACCAGACTTAAGTAATTGGAAGAATTTCATCGATCGCCTGAAGAACCCTAAAGCCGAAGTGAACATAGGTCTTGTTGGTAAATATGTGGAATTGAAGGACGCTTACAAATCGATCAGTGAAGCATTTATACACGCTGGAGCAGCTAATCACGCTCGAGTAAATGTGAAGTGGATCCACTCTGAGAAATTAACGAAAGCAAATATTGAAGACGAATTAGGTGGACTTGATGGAATTCTTGTTGCCCCTGGATTCGGCTCTCGAGGTATTTCTGGAAAGATCGAAGCAGTTCGATTCGCGAGAGAAAACAAGGTTCCATTCTTTGGTATTTGCCTGGGAATGCAGTGTGCAGTGATCGAATACGCACGTCACGTGCTTGGTTATGAGGACGCTCATACTACTGAGATCGCAGAAGACTGCAAATATCCTGTGATCAGCATGATGGAAGAACAAAAGAATATTTCCAACATGGGAGGCACAATGCGTCTCGGAGCTTATAAATGTCAATTAAAGCCTGGATCAAAGGTTTCAAACGCATACAATACGGACAAGATCAGTGAAAGACACCGTCACCGTTATGAATTCAACAATGATTACCTGAAGGATTTCGAGGCAGCTGGTATGATTCCAACTGGAAAGAACCCGGAAACAGGTTTAGTTGAAGTGGTTGAGATCCCGGAACATCCTTGGTTCGTAGGTGCACAGTTCCACCCAGAATATAAAAGTACAGTTGCCAACCCTCACCCACTATTCGTGGCGTTTGTTCAGGCGGCTATTGAAAACAAAAAGAAGAAATAACAAGAATGGATAGAAATACCATTATCGGTTTGGTAATGATCGGATTAATACTTTCCGTATTTACGATCTATAACCAACCGACTGAAGAAGAAATTAGAAAGCAACAACAGGAGCTTGCTTTAAAGGAGAAAAGAGAATCCGAGAAGGAAGCAAAGAACAAGGTTGACGCTAAAAAACCTGAGAAAGCTGAACAAAAAAGTGATGCTACTACTGTTGCTGCAGTTAATGAAGGTGGAAATGGAAGCCTTGTTTTCCTCGAGAATGACAAACTAAAGATCTATTTCTCTACAAAAGGTGGACAGGTATCTGCAGTGTATCTTAAAGAATACAAAACCTACGAGGATTACAAGAATAAAAAGGAAAATCCAATGCGACTTTTCGCGGAAGGAGATGCCGTTAATCAGCTTGTTATTCCTTTGAAAGATAAAACTATAAGAACATCTAATTATGTTTTTAATATAAGTGAAAAATCAGACAATGCGATCGAATTCTCTGCAGACCTTGGTGATGGAAAGACTGTGACTCAGCGTTACGAATTGGATAAGGGTAAATACGAGATCGACTACAGAGTTGGAATGAAAGGTTTTGGTGGGCAAGTTGATCCGAAAAACGTGCTTCTTAACTGGGATGTTGCTTATCGTAAGACTGAACGATTGTTTAGTGAACAGCGCCGAGTTTCTACGATCTGTATGAATTACGACAAGGAAGGGTTTGATTATCTGAGTGAAATGGGTAATGATGACTCGGAAGCCGAAGACAAAGTAAACTGGGTAGCATTCAAGCAAAGCTACTTCTCCTCTATTTTGCGTCCTGAGAATGGCTTCTCCAAAGAAGGAACTGAGTTCAAAGTAAAAACGTACGATGAAGGACATGATCGTTCATGGTCTCATTTGAAGGACTTCAAGTCGTCTTTAAATCCTGGCTTCTCAAATGTATCAGATGCTTCTGTTTCATTCAACTGGTATTTCGGTCCGAATGATTATGAGGTTCTAAGATCATACAACAAAGAATATGACGAGATCCTGAATTTTGGTTGGGGACTCTTTAGATGGATCAACGTATACGCTGTTCAACCACTATTCAATTTCTTGGTTGATTCAGGTTTAAGTCTTGGTCTAGCAATTCTACTTTTAACATTGATCATCAAATTGATCCTTGTTCCAGTTCAGTGGAAGATGTTTGTTTCTTCTGCTAAAATGAGGATCATGAAACCGGCGATCGATGAATTGAATGCGAAGTATCCAGAAAAGGATGACGCAATGAAGAAACAAATGGAAATGATGACTTTATACCGAGAATCGGGAGCAAGTCCATTGTCCGGATGTCTACCTATGCTAATCCAGATGCCTATACTATTGGCAGTCTTTCGATTCTTCCCTGCCGCGTTTGAATTGCGTCAGAAATCTTTCCTATGGGCAGAAGATCTTTCTTCTTATGATTCGATCTGGGATTTCGGAGTCTACATCTGGCCGTATGGTGATCACATGAGTTTATTTACATTGTTAATGGCAGGTACCACTCTTGTGTACACTGTTATGAATAGTGGAAACATGCAGCAGCCTCAACAGCCGGGAATGCCAAACATGAAAGTGATCATGTACATCTTCCCTATCATGATGATCTTCTTCTTTAACAATTACTCTTCCGGATTGAGTTATTATTACTTCATCTCAACGCTGATCTCTATTCTGATCATGGTATTGATCAAGAATTTCTTTGTTGATGAGGAAAAACTGAAGTTAAAAATGGCCGAAAGAAAAGCTGCAAACACAGCAAATCCGAAGGAAAAGAAAAAATCAAAGTTCCAGGAAAAGCTTGAGCAAATGCAGAAGATGCAGCAAGAGCAAATCAGGATTTAGGTTTTGATGGGTTGAATGATACAGATGAGTTAACGAAATTATCTGAAAATTTAGACATTCCGGAAGCAAATTTACCAAGCTATTTTAGAACAGATCCTGCCTCCGATAACTTCCAGTT
>CALCCB010000108.1 GCA_937899625.1 uncultured Bacteroidota bacterium | reverse complement strand
AATGGCGAAGGCGCTGGTGGCGGTCAGGCTTTGAAACTTCAGGTAAATCCCACACAAGAACCGCTTTTAGTTAGAGACATTGACTGGGATGCTGCCCAGACAGTCGCATTCATCGATCTGAAAATCAAACTTATGTGTCCCAATCTTTAGGCCCACAAAAGGTATTATATATTCCCTTTTTGACTTCAAATCGCTTGAAAATTGGGAGGCAAAGGTAACAATTTTAACTTAAACTGAATTCCTTTCCCTCTTTTTTTAATTTATATCGAAATTATTCAATCTCTTCTCCTTCTCTTTTGCGTTCTCTGACCTGAGATTTCAATGGATTTGCATTGATCTCTCGATGCATTTTTCTGTTTTTAAAAACATCCATTGCCGTATAGATTGCACTTCTAAGCGATTGCTCTGAAGCGATTCCCTTTCCAACAATGTCAAATGCAGTTCCATGATCCGGAGAAGTACGAACTATTGGTAATCCTGCTGTATAATTCACTCCCTCTTCAAAGGCCAGTGCTTTAAATGCAGCTAATCCCTGGTCGTGATACATGGCTAGCACTCCATCAAACCCCTTCATCGCATTGGATCCAAAAAACCCATCCGCCGGATAAGGCCCGAAAGCTAAAATATCTGCATTTTTTGCCGCGTTGATCGCCGGAGTGATGATCTCTTGTTCTTCAGCACCCATTTTCCCATTTTCACCTGCGTGAGGATTCACTCCAAACACTGCGATCTTCGGTCTGATCACTCCAAAATCTTTACGTAAACTCTGATCGAAAGCCTTGATTTTATCAACGATCTTTTCTCTTGTCAACGCTGTCGAAACATCTTTCAATGGAATATGACTTGTAACAAGGGCAACCTTCAATGCTGATGAAACCATGATCATAAGTGCATCTTTCTCACCGGAAAGGTCTGCAAGATATTCTGTATGCCCTGGAAATTTAAATCCTGCCTTAACAATTGCTTCCTTCGAGATCGGTGCCGTAACTAGCACATCGATCTTTCCCGAAGCCAATTCTTGAGTAGCTAACTCCAAAGCAGCAAAAGCTGCCTTACCCCCTTCCTCGGTCATTTTACCCTCTTCGATCGCAATATCATCCTGCCATGCATTGACAACATTCACCTTCTTCGAATGCGCTTCACTCGCTGATTTACATGACTGGTAGCTAAAATCATTCTCATCCAATACTTTCTTGTAATGAGCGAATACCTTGGTAGAACCATAGATTATGGGTGTGCAATCAATGGACATCCGAGGGTCTTTGAATACCTTCATGATGATCTCTGGACCAATCCCATTGATGTCTCCTATCGATATTCCCACCTTAATTGGATTCGGGTTGACGTAATCTTTTTCTTTTTCCATTTAAATCATCTTTTTCATGAAGTTGCAAAGCAATCTTACTCCGTATCCTGTTCCTCCCTTTCCTTTGTAATTTTCAGGCGAATCCAACCATGCTGGACCAGCAACATCTATATGAATATATGGATGCTTTGTGAAATGCTCCAGAAATTTTCCAGCAGTGATCATTCCGGCATTTGGCCCTCCAATATTCTTCAGATCAGCAATATCCGACTTCATTTCTTCACCATATTCGTCCCAGAATGGAAAACGAACGACTCTTTCATGTTCGACACTACCCGCTTCCTCCAACTTGTCGAACACCTCATCTTTTGCATTCCCCATTGCTATAGCCGCTTTGGTTCCGATTGCTCTCACCGCTGCTCCTGTCAGCGTAGCAAGACTTATTACTAATTGAGGCTTGAATTTATCTGCATATGCAATGGCATCCGCAAGGATCATTCTTCCTTCAGCATCGGTGTTCAACACTTCCACAGTCGTTCCGTCGAACATATTGATCACATCACCAGGAGTATAGGCATTACCTCCGGGACGATTATCAGTTGCAGGAATTAACCCTATAATGTACGCATCTATTCCTGATAAGGCGGATAGACGAATTGCTCCGGCCACAGCTGCAGCACCGGCCATGTCACTTTTCATGACATCCATTGACCCAGGTGTTGGTTTCAAACTTAATCCACCGGTATCATATACCACCCCTTTTCCAACCAATACAATTGGTTTAGTATTCTTCGCATTCTTGGGCTTATATTCAATAATGGTGAAACTTGGAGGATCAATTGAACCTTTGTTGACAGCAAGTAAACCGCCCATTTTTAAAGACTCAATCTGTGTTTTTCCAAGAACCCTAACACTTACGCCTTCAATGTTCAATGAATCTTTGATCTCCTCTCCCAGCTTCTCAGCTGTCAGGTAAGAAATAGGCTCATTAACCAAGTCTCTTGTCCAATGCACTGTTTGATAAACGTTGTTCAAACGAACAAGGTCCTTTTCAGAAAGGTTATCTCTAAAACCAAGTAATTCAAGTTCTTTTCGATCTGCTTTTTTCTTGTATTTCTGAAATGAATAGGACGAAAGTAAAAATCCCTCTGCCCAAAGGCTCACAGATTTCTTTGCTCCAAAAACAGTCAAGCTCTTAATTTCCTTGGATAAGGTTTGCCAGGTTTTATAACCTGTAACTCTCAATTCTTCAGGACTTACGGATGGGTCGACCAAAAAAATGAATGAATCAACACTCTTAATAAAGTCAAACTTTTTATCTGAACCCACAAAAGATTCAATGGTAGACTTCAATCCCTTATCGATTCCTTCTGGAATGTTCTTTTTATCGGCAAGGATCACCATTGAACCAGATGGTTTACCGGCGATGATCTCTAATTTTATCATGATTCTTGAATGAAGATCAAAGTTAAGAACAATTTGACTGCCTTCCTAAGATTATTCTCCCATCTCTTCCTCTTCCATCATCTCCATATCCCCTTCACCTTCCTCGTAATTGTTCATGTTCACATCGTAAAACTCTTTATTCAGTGCTTTACCCATTTTATAGTTTGTGATCATGATGTCCAGTAATTTTTCACGATATTTTATCTCTTCCTCAAGGTTCGGCATGTTTGGATTCAAACAGATATCTCCAAGGTATTTTGTTTTAGAAAGGTCACCTGCCAACCATCTACCATTCCTCTTTCCCTGCACAAATTCACCTACCTGATTCAGCTTACCATACGGGTCATAATATTTCCAAACTCCAGTTGGTAATCCGTCTTTCATCATGCCCTCGTTCTGCAACACTCCATTGTCATAATAATTCTTCACATAACCATTCATTCTGCCGAGCGTATCGTTCGATTCCCAAATGGTATATAGCTGTCTGATCTCATAATGATCCGTATGAGAGCAATCGTATTTCTCAAACTTCTCAATGATATAGGCATCGTAGAGTTTATTCCCATTCGCATCATAATCTGTTAGGATTCCCTTCGATTTGAACGAAACACTGTCATTGATTACCAGAATTGTATCAAAATAATCTGCTTCATAGAGCATTTCTCCTTCATAACTGAAGTATTTCCAGCAGCCCACCTTCTTCCCTTTGGAAAGTAATCCATCTCTGGCGATCGTGTCATTTGGATAATACTTGGTCATGTGGTAGTCGATCCCTTTCTTATCGATCAAGCTTGGTCGTCCATAATAAGGACGGTAAAGATTTTGTTTACCGATTCCGTATTGATAAAGGATCCTGTCAAGACTTTGAGTGGAAGTAATGTCCTGTGGAACAAAACGGATGGAATCTCTCCAGTCGAACAGGTAACGAACACTCAATTGATTTTCTTCCCAGATCTTTTCTTCCACTGGGAATGAATACATGAATTTGACGTAGTGATACTTAAATCCGAGTGTGTCATAAGCTTCATAATCGTCAATCGGGTCTCCATTCAAAAAGAATCCTCTTTTCGCTAAGCCTCCATTGACATGGTAGCTCTTGGACTCACCTTGCAATAGCCCGTTCTGAAAATTCAGATCGAATAGAAGAATAGAATCTCTCTCAGGTATGGTCAAATAAGTTCTTACATAACCATCGAGAGAATTATCCAGGTAATTCAAATTGGTATGCGCTAATGCATTTCTTTCAAAAGCAGGACCCTGACGAAGACCATCGACAAAATTTTCCCTCGACAATAATTGTCCTGTCCAGTCAAATTCACTGGCTTCACCATTCTGCATTCCATTTTTAAAATTCAGAATATTGAAATTGTAATAGGTCTTCTTTTTTGGGAAAGTATCTCCATAGTCTTCGTAATATTCCCTGTCTCTTGGATACGCATAGGCATATTGACGCAATTCTCCTTCAAGCTCACCATTTTTGTAATTCATTTCCGTCAACAACTTCCCGAACTGATCATACACCTTCCAAATACCATCTGGTTTTCCATTCAGGAAGTATCCAGTTACTCTATCGGGATAAGGAGCCATTTTTCGTTTACTTTTCGATTCGTATTCTCCATAATAACCATCGTATGGATATTCCACCCAATCACCGATTGGTCCTCCAAATAATCCACCAAAAATACCAGCGGCATATTCCTCGTCGATCTCGGATGCATCTATGATGCTAAACAAAAGTTCGTTTTTACACTTCCCGGTCATTCGATATTTATCGACATCCTTTTGAAGTTTCTTGAGCTTCTCATAAGGTTTGGGAAAATCAATGGTTAATTTCTTCCCGGCATTGATACTCAATGCAGATCTTCGGAATCCAAGTTCAACAGGTCCGCTGAAAGGTTTTTCTTTAACAAACAGCGTGTAATCTTCTGTGAGATCGAAAAGCTGCCCAAAGCTATTCACATGGGTTTGAGGAATCGAATCTTTCGGATAATATTCATTGAAAGAGGCTGAGGTCTTGGTTTCTAGACGAAGTGGACCAGCGGTATAGTTTTTCTGACCGGTCCAGCTTTCAAAATCCTCGGCAAAATTGATTTCCGCATCAAGTACTTTATTTCCCTGAATACTTTGAAGATAGAATTGTAGAGTTTTATCAGTTGGGTTATAACTTCTACTGTACAATAGGGATGTGTCCTTCTTAAACCAGGATCTGAAGATGACCAAAGAATCAGCAATTTCATGCTCCAGCGTATCCATTCTATCAAAGAAGAAATACTTCCCGTTTCCTATTCTGTCCTCTGCAACAAATCCATCGATGGTCAGGTATTTTACTTTGGCTGGTTCAAAATTCAAACGAATGAAATCTCCAATTGAATCAAAAACGATTTCCTTGTACAGAATACCGGTATAGTCATAGATCCGTTGAATGTAATGTGAAGAATCTTCCTCGAAAACAATTACATCGTAAGGACGACCATTGTCCCAAAAGATGGTATCCTCTTCCAATAATGTTCCATTATCAAACTCGTATCGAACCATCAATTGTCCGTTCGGATATCTTTTTTCATAAACACCATCGTAATTGAATTTGATTCCCAGACTATCGATCAATTTTGCGTGAGAGATATAATTTCCTAGCTTATAGTCATAGGTCTCGCGAGAATACATTTCCTCATAATAATATTCTTCATCTTCGTAGTACATTTCCTCCTCATACATTCCCATGTCTTCCTCGTCACCGCCCTCATATGAATTTACCAGTTCTTCCTCCAGTTCCAGTTCGATGGACTCATCTTTAGGAATGGCCAAGCTATATAGTTTCGAAAATCTGATGTTCGGTTCATACTTGCTTTCAAACTCAAATTCATTACTGAAGTCGTCGCTTTTGATCAAATGAAATCTGATCATCGGTCTTTTGACAATAGTGTCTAACGTTACAGGAGTATACCTGAACGTGATATTCTCATTATGACGATTTCTTTTGCGTTTTGCTCCTCTACCTGTGATCTGAATTTCTCTTTCGATCCATTCTCCAGTCATTTCATTGTCCGAAAATTCTCCTTCAATTACCGGAAAATCAGAGTTGCTGTACATGGAATATTTCCCATTCTTTATTCCACTCACGAAATGAACTCTCTCCACCATCGTATCCATTTTAGGATAGCCAAAGTCTGCATAATGTTTGATGTTTTCCTTGCTTAAGGAATACTCCAGCTTACGGTTGATCAATGTCCATTCTCCTTCCTTTAACCCTTCTTTGAACATCCCGTATTTCAGCGTGTCTCCGTCCATGTTCAACCAATAGGCAGGACCGTCAAGCACATTGTTTTTGATCGTAAAGATCCCTGAAACGCGTTCTCCAATCAAAGTACCCTTTCCATTCTTTTTAATAAGATTTAAAGAATCGAAATACTGCACATATCTTCCATCCGGGATTGGGTCAAGACATGGAATAATATCTCTTTCCATCGAATAATGCTGTTCCAGCATTGGCATTGGATTACTTCTTACCGCCTTTTTCAATTTTCTTCTACTTGACCCCGATTCCTCATACATTCTCCACATGCGGTTTTCTTGTCGCACATCCTTCATAAATCTCCGGAAGTCCTTACGATTGAATTCCCCTTCCATATCCTTATACCACATTTTGTTGATTTTGCGGTTCGAAACAAATACATCGCGTTTCCAGGCTGAAAAATAGGAACTATGGTAAGAGACATTTGATCTGAACGGATATACGTGAAATACTTCACCGTTTATCGTATCCATATGGATCTTTTGTCCAAAACTTACCCCGTTAAGAAATAGTGCTGCTGTTAACAGGATCAGTCTACCTGTTTGTTTCGTAAAAGTCATATTCATATTCTTCAAAAGCAATTCTTGTTTTTCTTTTGCCACTCTCCTTAAATCGATTCTGTTTTACAGGTAACCCTTGTTCATTTAATTTGAATTCAGAGGTTATTGCTGTCAGGAAAGCACCTTCAGAAAATGTTGAATCAATGTATCCTACACAACGAGAATTTTTATCGTAAGTAACAAATCTTTTATTGTTGAATGGAAATTCTGATCGTTCGATCGTCATTGGAAAGCCATCTCTTGTATAGGAGAACAGGTGGACATTGCTTTCATGAACCTTATTCACCACATTGTACTTCTTTTTCATTTTTGCCGGTCTACCCAAAACGATAAGATCTTCAGGATGCGGATGAAAGATAGAATCCACAGAAAGAGGTCCAAAATATTTCAAGTCTGTCATTATGTGTAAGTGATTTCCTGTTTCCATTTCGACGAATGTCATCCCTTTTTTGGATCTTGAGATCAAATTATGTTGCTTAAAAGGTAATTCTCTTATGAGCTCGTTATAATTCACTTGCTCCCCAACAATGGTCTTAACACTGAAATAATTTGGAATATCCGTTGGTGTAAAGACATAAGCCACTCTTCCAATTTCCTGATCATCAAATAAAAAGGCGATTTCGACTGATTTGATGGTTCCCTGACGATCAAAATGGTAAACTCTTGTTTCTCTCGGTATATCCTCAATGTCATCCGAATCTTCCAGATCATTAATTGAAATATGATAAACCCTTCTTCTGATCTCCTTGATCCCATTCATTTTTAAGACTGAATCATTGAACCAAACTGGAAAGGATAACCAATTTTCGGATTCGCTAAACATTGAGCTCATATTGAAGACGCTCAATCCGGCTTTATTTTCTTTCAAATCATCTTTGCCTTCCTGCTCATTTTTACATGAGAACAGGAGGAAGAAAAAAAGCCAGAACCATAAACCCCTCAACATTGCCGTTAAATTAAGAAACATAATGATACCTCTGCGGATGTGAGGTATGAAAAGAACAGATATATGTCGTAATTTTGTGACATGTCAGAACGCCCGATAACCGATTGGCTCCCTCTTACCATGAAAGAAGTGGAAAAGAGGGGGTGGAACAGTATTGATGTAATACTGGTTTCAGGAGATGGATATGTAGATCACCCTTCGTTCGGAACTGCTGTTATCGGGAGGATCATCGAAGATGAAGGATTTACAGTTGCTATCATTGCTCAACCCAATTGGCAAGATGACTTAAGAGATTTTAAAAAATTCGGTCGTCCTAATTATTTCTTTGGTGTAACAGCAGGTTGTATGGATTCCATGGTGAATCACTACACCGCCAACAAACGTTTGCGCTCAACGGACGCCTATACTCCAGGGGGTGCAGCAGGTTTTCGTCCGGATTATGCCACAACTGTCTATTCAAAGATCTTGAAGGACCTATTCCCGGATGTTCCGGTTCTAATTGGTGGTATTGAAGCTTCTTTGAGAAGAGTGACTCACTATGACTACTGGAAAGACGAATTGATGCCATCGATCCTTGTTGATTCTCAGGCCGATCTTTTGGTTTACGGTATGGGAGACCAGCCGCTAAGAGACATGCTCAAATTGCTAAAGAAGGGAGTGCCTTTCAGTAATTTGAAAACCTTGAATCAAGTTGCTTTCCTTCAATCGGTGGATGAAGATTTACCGAAAAACAAACGATGGGAAACGGTTGAATTAGCAAGCCATGAAGAGTGTCTATCAGATAAACTCAAATACGCGGCTAATTTCAAGATCGTTGAAGTGGAGTCTAATAAATGGCAGGCCGATCGGATCACACAGAATGTTGGAGATCAAACACTGGTGATCAACCCTCCTTACAAGACAATGACAGAAAAGGAGATCGATCGTTCATTTGATCTTCCATATACTCGCTTACCTCATCCAAAGTATAAGAAAAGAGGAGCCATCCCTGCTTTCGATATGATCAAATTCTCTGTTAACATCCATCGCGGTTGTTTCGGGGGATGCAGCTTCTGTACAATTTCGGCTCACCAAGGGAAGTTTATTGCCTCAAGAAGTGAAGAATCAATTCTGAAAGAAGTAGAAGAGGTAGTTCATCATCCTGATTTCAAAGGTTACATCTCAGACATCGGTGGTCCATCTGCCAATATGTACAAAATGAAGGGGAAGGATGAAGAG
>CALCCB010000107.1 GCA_937899625.1 uncultured Bacteroidota bacterium | reverse complement strand
AACCACGTTTTGTGCACTTGTTGGAGCGGCATTTGCAGCTGTGTAAGATGTCCCATTGTATTCCCACCAGTTTCCAATTGTTGCCCAGTCATTCGAAGATGCACCTCTCCAAACCATATCACCGTTTGTTGGTGCAGTTGCAAGGGTAGGATTGTTTACCGTTACCGTTGTTGTTACGCCACTTGTTGTATTCGAACATGCCGTGTTTCCAATTCTTCTCACCCAATAAGTTGTCGTAGAGGCTGGAGAGACAGTAAGAGTTGAGGAAGTTTGGCCAGAAATTATATTACTTCCAACAGCACCAGTGCCCCATTGGAATGATGCACCAGAACCATTGCTTCCACCAGTTGCTGTAAGAGTTGTGCTTTGACCGCTACAGATGGTGTTTGTTCCAGATATGCTCGTTGGTGCAGTAGGGTTTTGGTTAATTGTAGTAGTTGCACTCAACGTTGAACTGCAGCTATTTTGAGTTCCTAATCCATTTACAATGCCTAAATTCGTTCCCGTAACGGTGTAAGTTGTACTTGCCGCAGGAGAAAAAGCTACGCCGTTAGAAATACCATTATTCCATTGATAAGTTTGCGCGCCAGATGCTGTTAAAGTTAAACTTTCCCCAGAACAAATGGCAGTATTTCCAGCTATGGAAAGTGTTGGTTGGGGAATTACTTCAATAAGTTCAACGTTATCAATCCAAAAGTCTTCACCTGCAGAATTTACCCTAGTGTAAATATCAACAGCGCATTGTGTGGTGCCTGCTGGTAAAGTCAATTCTACTGTTGAGTAACCATCCGGTCTTAAAGCATATTGGTTTCCAGCAGGGGTTGTAAAGTTAGTTTGCGTTCCATCTGCTGTTTTTGCTGCGACTCCTGTTGCATTGTAATCCCATATAGCGTTACTATTTCCTGAAATTTTGATTTCATTAGAATACGAAGATCCACCGTTAGTACTCAATTGAACGATAATAAAATCACCACCGTCAACTCCTCTGGTTGCGGCACTGCTACTAGATAACACTGTAGAGGCAAGTCTAAATTTAACTTTGTAGGTATAGGCAGGGTTTAACCCAGTAATATTTGGCAAAACATACCAATCCTGTTCAATAGCAGAAGTACCAGTACCAGTACCATAGTGCGCAGCGCTAACAGTTGGAGAAACCGATATGTTGGTGTAAAAACCGGAATTCGAGTAATTCCACCAATCACCAGCCCACGTATAGGTCTCCATGTTATCATAATATACAACAGAAGTGCATTGACCATTGGCCACATTGCGATTTGACAGGAAGAACAAGAGAACAATTGCTAACTTTCCAGCACCAGATAAGCAATTTAAAACAGTATTAAGAGTTTTTGATTTCACCATCCATCTCCGACTGTTGATGGAAGTATTCGAGTTAAGGAACACGTTTTTCATGACATTTTTTTTTCGTTAAACTTGGTATGACCGGTCTGAAAGGTCGAGTCTCAATATGAAATGTTTATGCCAAAAAGAAATATTCGATGGGAATATTGAAATATTCGTTCTGAGGTCGAATTTAGATAAGCTACGCATAACCCAAAGTTTTAATTTGGGATACACATTCCTAAAATGGGAATAAAGTATTAAGCTTTTTTATATTTACAAATCCAAATGCTTGATCTGCTCAATGCGGTTGCGCTCTAAGAATTCGTCAATGGTCTCGAAGTGTTCGATCACTCGTTGATCCTTGAATTCAAATACTTTGTTCGCAAGTCCTTCCAGGAAAGCTCTGTCGTGTGATACCAGAATTAAGGTTCCGTCAAACTTCTGAAGCGCCTCTTTTAAAACATCTTTTGATTTCAGGTCGAGGTGGTTAGTAGGTTCATCCAGGATCAATACGTTCACTGGTGTCAATAAAAGTTTAACCATCGCTAAACGTGTTCTTTCACCACCAGATAGGAAACTAACTTTCTTATCGATGGCGTCCCCCGAGAACATAAAGGCTCCAAGAATATTCTTAATGTCCTTTCGACTCTCTCCCTCTGCAACATTATCAACTGTTTCGAAAACTGATAACTCAGGATCCAAAAGTGAAGCCTGGTTCTGAGCAAAGTATCCAACTTTTGCATTGTGTCCCAGCTCACAGAAACCTTCAAAATCGATCTCGCCCATAATGGCTTTGATGAACGTTGATTTCCCTTCACCATTTCGTCCAACAAAACACACCTTTTCGCCTCGTGCGATCGAAAGATTGGCGTTCTTGAAGACAACCTTGTCTCCGTACGATTTACTTAGATCTCTCGCTGTAACAGGAAAATCACCTGACCGTTGAGAAGGAGGAAAACGAAGTGAGATCGCTGAATTATCGATCTCATCGACTTCAATGATCTCCAGTTTTTCGAGCATTCGCTGTCTCGAGCTAACCTGATTCGTTTTGGAGTAGGTTCCTTTGAATTGTTCAATGAAACGCTTTGTTTCACTGATCATCTTTTGTTGTTCCTGATATGCTTTTTGTTGCTGAGCTCTTCGTTCTTCTCGTAAGACAAGGTAATGTGAGTAATTCGCCTTGTAATCGTAGATCCTACCCATGGTCACTTCAATTGTGCGATTGGTGATATTGTCGATAAAGGTTTTGTCGTGGGAAATCACGATCACTGCTTTAGCCTTGTTCTTCAAAAAGTCCTCCAACCAAATCACTGATTCAATATCAATGTGGTTGGTAGGTTCATCCAATAGCACAAGATCAGGTTTCTGTAAAAGGATTTTCGCTAATTCGATACGCATACGCCATCCACCACTAAACTCACTGGTATTGCGCGCGAAATCACTTCTTTTAAATCCAAGTCCAAGTAATGCTTTTTCTACTTCGGCATCGAAGTTGGTCTCCTCAATGGCGTAGTATTTTTCTCCTAGCTCAGCCACTCGTTCGATGATCTTCATATATTCATCGGAATCGTAATCGGTGCGCGTCTCTAATTGTTTATTCAGATCTTCGATCTCGTTCTTCATCTCGATGATCTGACCGAATGCCTTCGCCGTTTCCTCGAACACAGTACATTTATCTTCCGTCAATAAATGCTGAGGTAAATAGGCAATCTTGGTGTCAGGAGCACATTGAATACTTCCACGATTCGGTTTCTGGATCCCTGCGATGATCTTCATCATAGTAGACTTTCCAGCTCCATTTTTACCCATTAAAGCGATCTTATCATTCGGATTGATGACAAAGCTAACATCTTTAAAAAGGGTTCTTGCGCTAAATTCGACCGTAAGGCCATTGACTGAGATCATTGAATGAAGTATTGAGGGCGCAAAAGTAGTTTAGAAAAGACAACTGACAATGAAGAATTGCCTCTGATGTTCATTGTGGTTGAGGATTAACTTCTATTTTTGAGAAAAATCAAACCGATGCAATTCAATCAGCTACTACGAAATTTCTCTGTCGCAATTATTACAATGTTTATTTGTATTCAAACGACAAATGCTCAGGATAGCACTGAGTATGTTCAATACGATGTGATCTACATGAAGGATGGTCGTGTATTGAAAGGAGAAATTCTCTCATACGATTCCCAATTTGGAGGGATTTCATTCAAAGACCCAAGTGGTAAGATTTCGAATTTTGGAAGAGATGACTATAAGTATTTTGTAGAGAATCAAAATTTCCCGGTGAAAAAGAAAAACACGGAGATCAGGCCAAGAAAAGATAAAGGAATAGGATTCAACATTGGGGTCAGTGCAAGTTACATTGCGAATAGTCTTTCAATAGAGGAAGACGACTTTTTCGTAAAACAGGATAGTTGGTCCGGAGATTTGCCAATATCCCTTTACGCTTCAGTAGGTAAACATTTTGGGAGACAACATTTCGTTGGATTAAGTGCAGATTTTGCTATGATTGCAGATGAACCAGGTTATTATGCTTTAGGCGCAAGATATTCTTATCAATATGATGCTCATAAAACCAATACAGCATTTTACATTCCGTTTGAATTAAAATATCAGCATATTCAAATGTTTGCTAATTATACAATTAAGGATACCACGTGGTTTTCTGAAAGCAGCTATTCATATCCAGGTTACACAAATATCGAAACAACCTACAATAATATGGCACTTTCAATTGGACATGGATTTGGATTTGCATTGAAAAGTGGTCATGCATTAAATGTTGAGATTTCGTTCATGAAGTCTTTTGTTCTGTCAAAGGAATATACAGACTTAGAAGTAGCTACTCATGCACCTGATGAAACACCAAACTTTAAGGCATATCGCCTAGGGTTGTTCTATTCGTTTTAGAATAATTATTGAACGATCAATCTTCCTGTAATTCGATTTTCTTTCTCTAAATCGATTATTGAATAGTCATAGACTCCTTGAACGAAATCATTTCGGTACAGTATAAAACTATTTCCATTCGTCGTTTCCGAAAATACAATTTGGCCATACATGTTTGAAATAACCAACTGATGCTCTGTAAAAGCATTGTTTTCAAAGATCAATTCAGACGTTGAAATGAGTGGATTAGGTTTAACAAGGGAGGAATTGGTCAGGTCAATAACAAGCACATTTATAACCCATGAAAATCCGGGTCCACCAAGATAAAGACGATAATAGTTCTTGCTGTTTTTGACAGGATTTACATGTGTGTATTCGTATGCGATAGATTGAGTGGTGCTTCCACAAATTCCTTCGAAAGTATATATAGGACCGAAATTTACTGAATCTGTAGAATGAAGAACATCAATCCCATTGCAGGTGTATCCGGAGTTGATCCTGAAGTTGATTAGAACGCTTTCGTTGTAAACTTCGGCAGAAAAAGATTCAATTACCTCTTCGTTTTGTGCCTGCGTCAAGATTGAAAAACCTAGTAATATGATGAGATGAACTATTTTCATTTGGTTATGCTGCTATCAAACGCAACAGTTTGTCAAAAAGTATCCAAGACATGAAGATATTAAGAAAGTGATGAATAATGCAGTTTGCAATTCCAACAAAATTGTTTCATTTCAGGTGATCAAAAAAGGTTGTTCTTTCAATTAAAATCTCCAAAATTTATCGTAATTTGTTTGAATAAATCTTCTGAGATGCCAGGTTTAATTATTCCATTTGAAATGCCTATCAATCGATTGCTTTCTGAAGATGAAATGCTATCGGCAGTAATTAATGGATACCAAATGGATTGGGTTAAGTGTTCCATATGTGGCAGTGAAGGTTGGACTGTTGACAATCGAAAACATTGCAGCCTAACTTGTTATGTAAAGGCCAAAAAACTAGATAAGAATAAAATGGAAGTTATTCGTATCTCCGTTTTGAAGGAAGAAGCAGCGTTTCTAAATGATTTTGTGAAATGTGGAGATGAAATTCTTAAAGTAATTGCTACGGATTGCACTTTTTCAAGACTCTCAAGGCCATATAACCTGAAATTTAATTATGTTCTTCAATACAAAGATACCTTGATAAAGGTAAACGATCTTGAGACACCGTTAAGAAGATATTCAATTGAAGTGATTTAAATTTCTTACCTACATCTATTTGAGAATTAAATGAATTCGGCCAGTTAGATTTTGAAGAATTAATTAATCATCGCCTAAAATTCCCACTCTTTTTTCTATTCTCAAAGAATTCTTTCTTTCGACGCTGTTTTTCTGCTTCGAAAGCTTTCTTTTCATCTTTTGTCATCATCTTATCCGTTTGAGGAAAGGGATGTCCTTCTAAAACTTCGATCTTTTTATTGATCAACTTTTCGATATCTTTTAGAAAGCCTTTCTCCTCAGGTTCGGCAATCGATATTGCTGTACCGGTTTCTCCAGCTCGTCCAACACGTCCGATTCGGTGCACATAGGTTTCAGAAATGTTTGGGATATCCAGATTGATCACATATTGCAAACGATCGATGTCGATTCCTCTAGCAGCGATATCTGTTGCAACTAAAGCTGTCAGCTCACCATTCTTAAATTGCTCCAAAACTTTCTGACGGTGGTTTTGCGCTTTATCACCGTGAATTGCCGCCGCCTTGATCTTTTGTTTGATAAGAAAACGAGCAATTTTATCAGCACCGTGTTTTGTTCGTTCGAAGATCAGTACTTGCCTGATATTTCGTTCTTTGATGAGGTGAACAAGCAAATCCTTTTTTAAATCTTTATTCGTATGACAGATCAACTGCTGAACAGTTTCCGCAGCAGTAGAGACTGGAGATACTTCAACGCGAATTGGATTTTGCAGGATCTTTCTTGATAATTCAACGATGTTATCAGGCATGGTAGCCGAGAAAAACAAAGTTTGTCTTTCTGTTGGCAATTGTTGGATGATCTTCTTAATGTCATGGATGAAGCCCATGTCTAGCATACGGTCTGCTTCGTCAAGAACGAAATATTCAATGTTTTGAATAGAAACAAGTTTCTGATTCATCAGATCCAATAGTCTTCCTGGCGTAGCAATCAGAATGTCTGTTCCTGCTTTTAAGCGATTTACTTGCGAACCTTGTTTTACACCGCCAAAAATAACATTAGACTTGAGGTCGGTATGTTTTGAATAAGCTTTAAAATTTTCGTGGATCTGGATCGCCAACTCACGAGTAGGAGTGATGACCAGTGAACGAATCTTTCGATTTCTATTGACATGTTTGTCTTGTTCTAATCGCTGTATGATAGGTATAGCAAATGCAGCTGTTTTGCCAGTTCCTGTTTGAGCAATTCCCAAAAGATCCTTTCCTTCTAGTACGACAGGGATGGCTTGTTTTTGAATTGGAGTAGGGTCTGTATACGATTTATCGTTGAGTGCTTGTAATATTGGATCGATCAATCCAAGAGTTTTAAAATTCATGTATGTTGAGATTGTGCCCCTCAGAAAATAGATTTATAAGATGATGAGAGACGTTCATCGGATGGCACAAAGATATACTATTCAGCCCATTTTTAAACCATGAAAAATGCTAATTATCAGAAAATTATAGGCAAAGTATAGAATCAAGTGAAAAAAGGACTACCTTTGAAAAGTTATATGCACTTGAATTTTATCAATTCAATGTGTCCGATGCGTTAAAGTTTTGCTTTCTTGTATCGAATAATAGTAATGATACAAAAGGGAGGCAAGGTCTAAAATCCTTAAAGTATAGCGTAGAATCTGTTTCAGGATAATACATTTACTTAATGTTGGACGAGGGAATTGCAGTTGAATTTATGGGTAGATCACAAGAAACATTTTTAAAGAAGCAGAGGGAGAAAGATCGTTCTCAGAAGAAGAAGGCAAAAAAGGAAAAACGTGATCAAAGAAGGGATTCAGATTCAATAGGTTTAGAGATCGATTGGTCCAGTGCTCCCGAAAATAAAACACTTTCTCAAACGGAGGAGGTTCAGAAGTTGGCTAATAAAGCAAATAATATAAATAATAATCAATGAAAACAGGAATTGTAAAATTCTTTAATACCGAAAAGGGTTTCGGTTTTATTACAGACAGCGAAACAAAAGAAGATATCTTTGTACACAAGACGGGATTGAAGCAAAATGTACGCGAGAATGACGAAGTTGAATTCGAAGTTGAACGTGGACAGAAAGGATTAAATGCCGTAAACGTTACCAGAGTTAATCATTAATTCAGGTAAAGATTTTATTGTTTCCGAGAGGAAAAATTGCAATCCCGGCCAAAAGCCGGGATTTTTTGTTTATGCTGCTTTGCATAAGGCTTGCAGTCTCTCTTTTGCTCTTTTAAAGTAAACGTTTACCTGGTTTTCAGGAATTCCTGTTTGTGCTGCGATCTCTTTACCGCTAAGGTCAAAGATCAATCGGTACGTGATAAGCATTCGGTCACGCTCTGATAAGAATTCCATGGCTTTTCGGATCTTGCGCAGATCACTTCGGTCAAGATCGCGATGTTCAATCGGATTTGCGATTACGTTACTGTTGATCGGCATGGTTTCCATCTTATCCATTTTTCGAATCGCATCGAAACAATGATTCTGGGTAAGTCGATACAACCAGTTTTTAAAATTCCCTTTTTCAGGGTCATATTTTTGAAGGTTTTCAATTGCTTTCAGAATGGCATCCTGAGCAAGGTCTTCAGCCAGATGAAGATAACGGCTGGGCAATGAGCGCTTCGCTACAATACGAAAATAAGGAAGCTGCTCTGATAGAAATAGGAGATTGGTTTTCATTGCAGGGTTTTTATTGGTTTAACAAATCTGATTTAAGTAGAATTTCCCATATCGATTATTAGTTATGTATGCATAATAACGAAAGCTAAAAAAATATATTGTTCAGTTTTAAAAAAAATCTTACACTTTATTACTTTTAGGGAGTATTATCAAAATACAAACCACTTATGAAAAAGTACATTCTTGTTGCTTATCTGCTTGTTATTAGCAGATGTATCCTGAACGCTCAGATCTTTGTTTACATTCCTGCCTTAAATGGGAAATACCTGTATAAAGATCAACAATGCACTATGGTTATTGAAGTCATGGGGTATGATGGATTATTTGCCGGAACCCTTGAAGACTGCAATGACCGCCGCGAGTATTATGTGTATAATTCGGAAATTGGCGATTACTATGTTATGAATCGATTTCTTCAGGACCAGGAAGGTGAATATAAAGTATCGAACGAAATTAGTTTTGAATTAATTGATGATAAGGTAAAGCTTGTTTTTGTAGATTCCTATGACGGTGAAACAGGCTCACCTAATATCATGTATTTTGAGCCTCAGCATCAGATCGATCCCGCAGATCTTGTTGAAGGCAATTATGAATACATCGATGAATATGCTGATGAAATATATTCTGAGAATGATGGATTTTTTGAGGAAGAAAATGGCTACTATTCTGTGATTGATGTAGGGGGTAATGCATTTCTGGAAGAAAATCATTGGATGAGTTCAGAATTTGAGGGTACATGTCTTATGGATCCTGTTTCAGAACGAAGATTGAGAATTCAAAGAGTAGAGGATCGCGTTTATGGGTTTGCTTATGATTATTTTAACGGAGAGTTTTTGCCCTTTGGGTATTTTCAATGGGAGAAAGGGGCCTATATGCAATGGAAAATAGAGTCATCCGGAGAAATTGTCATCGATGATGATTTATTTGAACATAGATCAAAAGAAAATATTTTTGAATTTGAAGGTGAGAAGATTTTTAATTTTTTAAAAAATGAATTAGTTAAAGATCCATTAATTGAAAGGAAATTTCTCAGCATTGATTTAATAATGACAGTTGGTTCAGAGGATTTAAGAACGTATAGAATAATTAATGAGGAAATTACAGGTATAGTACAGGAACGTCCTCAATTTACTAATATTAA
>CALCCB010000106.1 GCA_937899625.1 uncultured Bacteroidota bacterium | reverse complement strand
CCACGAAGCATTTTACTTCTTTTGCTTCTAGTTTTTAAAGGAACAATTCCATCCATTTCTACTGCTTCTGTATTTGGTCTTTCAGAGTATGTGAACACATGTAAATATGAAATATCTAATTGATTTAAATAATTATAAGTTTCTAAAAACAATGCATCAGTTTCACCAGGAAACCCAACAATTACATCGACTCCAATACATGCATTTGGCATAATTTTTTTAATAGCGTCAACTCTATTGTCATATGTTTCACGTAAATATCTACGTTTCATTAACTTCAAAAGTGTATCGCTTCCACTTTGTAATGGAATATGAAAATGTGGTACAAAACTGTTCGATTTTGATACAAAATCAATGGTTTCATTGGTCAATAAATTAGGTTCTATGGATGAAATTCGTAATCTATGAATGCCATCAACAGTATCTAAAGCTTGCACCAATTCTAAAAAAGTATGTTCGTGTTTTTTGTTTCCAAATTCACCTTTACCATAATCACCAATATTTACACCGGTAAGAACTACTTCCTTTACATTGGTTTCGGCTATTTTTTCGGCCTCTTTTAAGGTGTCTTGAATGGACGCATTCCTGCTTTTTCCGCGGGCTAAGGGGATTGTACAAAAAGTACAGAAATAATCACAGCCATCCTGAACCTTAAGAAAAGATCGAGTTCTGTCTCCAAAAGAAAAGCTTGGAACAAATTCTTTCGTCTCCTTTATTGATTCATTTTCAATCTTGGCGATATTTCCTTTTTGATCAATTCCTTCAATGTGTTCAATTACATTGAATTTCTCATTTGCACCTAAAACAATGTCTACTCCGGGGATCTTTGCAATTTCCTGAGGCTTGAGTTGAGCATAGCAACCAATGATCGCAACAAACGCTTCTGGATTTATTTTAAGGGCTCTTTTGACAAGCTGTTTACATTTTTTATCAGCATTTTCAGTAACCGAACATGTGTTGATCACGTAGATATCGGGAGTTTCTTCGAAATCAACTTTTGCATAACCTGCATCAATAAATTGACGAGCAATCGTTGATGTTTCTGAGAAATTCAGCTTACAGCCTAGGGTGTAGAATGAAACTTTTTTGTACTGATTCATAAGAGGGTGCAAAATTAGCTTAAATGAAGAAGATTACAAAGATGGACGTGGATGAGTTTGAATTTGTAATTTCGGGACAACATTGAATTATGAAATATCAATTGAATATCAATTATCTGTTATTTCCAACGACTGATAGTTTGACTGAAATAGAGAAGGGGTTATTAGAAAAAGCCCTTAGTGCATGTGGTGACGCATACGCCCCCTATAGTAAATTCAAGGTAGGGGCTAGTGTTTTATTGGGTAATGGGCAGGTGATCATTGGAAGTAATCAGGAAAATATTGCTTATCCCTCTGGATTGTGTGCCGAAAGAGTTGCGCTTTTTCATTGTGGAAGTAATTACCCGAATGAGACTGTAGAAGTTTTATGTATTGTAGCTAAAGGTGATCTTCTACCGGTTGATCGTCTTTTAAGTCCTTGTGGTGGATGCAGGCAGGTGATGGTGGAAGTGGAGGAGCGTCAAAAACAACCTTTTAAAGTGATCATCGTTAGTCAGGATGGAAGAGTATTGATCTTTGAAAGAGCAAAGGATCTTTTGCCTTTCGTATTTGGTTCATTATGAGTTTGATTTTTCAGAAAAACTGGTTTTGGTTCTTGCTTGGAGTGATCATGTATATCAACACTCTGGGACATGATTATGTGGTCGATGATCTTATTGTAGCAACCAAGAATGGTCTTACTGAAAAAGGAATTAGTGGTATTCCAGAAATCTTTTCACACAGTTATTTATATGGTTATGATGGGCGAGAGGATGAATCCTATCGTCCATTGGTTTTGACAACTTTTGCCGTTGAACGTTCCTTGTTTGGATTAAACTCATCAGCTTCACACTTCGTCCAAATTTTATTGTACGGTTTAACCATAATGGCTCTCTATAAGATGTTAAAGCTGTTATTTGAAAATCGTTCAGGCTATTTCACGGAATGGATCGTTCTTTTGTTTGCTATACATCCGCTACACTCAGAGGTCGTTTCGAATGTCAAGAGCAGGGATGAGATATTGGCAGCAATGTTCTTGTTTCTGTCGTTATGGTATTTTTTGAAGTGGCTCAATGATTCGAAGAGTTTAAAGTACATTTTACTAGCCGGAACTACCTTTTTTGTTGCTGCACTTTCAAAAGAGTCGGTTATTCCTGCATTTATTCTATTTCCGGTGATCTACCACTTGAAGAAAGGTTTCAACTTCTTAGGCATGGCTACTTCATCACTAGTGTCTGGGGTGCCATTAATGAACTATTTATTTATTAGATCGCAAGTTCTTTCAGATGTTTTGATCGCAGATCCGATCGATCCAGTGGCTAATTCTTTGGTGATGTATGAAGGGTTTGATAGATTCTTGGTCAATTCTTCGATCTTTTCAAAATACATTCAGCTTTGTTTGTTTCCTGTTCAGATGAGCTGGGATTATTCATTGTCTACGTTTACCCTGGAGGATGCTGGAGTTTCGGGATGGATAGGAGTGATGTTACTGATATCTGTTGTGGCGGCAATGGCGTTTGGAACATTGTTTAGGAAGGAATGGGGAATAGGTGCTGTTTTATTTGGGACGACCTTCATTGCTACATCAAATTTTTTCTTTTTGATCAATTGTCCTTTGGGTGAACGATTCATGTTTTTGCCGTTATTGGGAATAATCATCCTCGTTGTATGCACATTAAGTTGGGTCGGTGATAAATTGAATAAGCCTGTTCTTTTGGTTAGTATAATTGGCCTTTCGGCTTATTACATTCCAAGAACTTTTATCCGAAACATGGATTGGAAGAATAATTTATCCATCTATGAATCCGGAGTCGCAGTTTGCCCTGGATCCATCAAGACCAATTTCAATCTTGGTACAGAGTATTTGGAGCAAGGAAATAAAGCTGTCGTTAAGGACGTTTGGTTTGATAAGGCGATTGAAAGCTATCAAAAGTGTCTGCAGATCTACGATTCGTATCCAAATGTTTATGAAAATCTTGCTTTCGTGTATGGTGAAAAAGCGAAAATTGCTCAATCGAAAGAGGATAAATTGAAGTATTTGAATCGTGCAAATGACCTTCTGGGAATTGCTATTGATTCTCTCGGTCTTACAAAGCGAACCTTATTCAATAATCGTTATTACACCCTAGATGAATTGATAAAGCTTGAAGAGAATTCAGAAAATAAATTAGTCTATTTGAGCATAATGGCAAAAACAGCGTCTAAAGTAGAGGATTTGGCAAAAGATGATCTTCATCGTTTGATCTTTGCGAATTATGAATTGGGAAAGGATGATGATCTGGTGAAGCTTGTTGAAAATTCCGGTGGAAAATACAGTGAGTTAAGTGCAGTATATCTGGAGTTTTCTAAAAAGTATTTTGAACGCAAAGAGGTAGGTAGAGCCATTAAGATCATGACTGTTTATTGTCAAATGAATCCCGGAGATATCAGTTCAAAATCCAATCTTGCCATGCTGCATGAGATGACTGGTGATTTAGATAAGGCATTGGTGATGTACGAGGATATTTTAAAGCAATACCCGGATCAAGTTCATACTCTTGAGCTTTATAACAATCTAAAGGTCAGGATGAATAGGTAAGACACCAAGAGTTAGGGAGAAATTGAATACCTGAAAAGGATATTTTTCTATATTTGTCAGTTGAAAATTAAACAAGGTAAAAATGGCGGTAAAATCGGCGAACAAACCTTCAAAAACGACCAGAAAAGAAGCTTCTTCTTCTAAGTCTAAATTTGGTAAGGAGACTTACATCAAATGGTACAAAGACATGTCTTTGATTAGAAGATTTGAAGAAAGAACTGGTCAATTATACATTCAACAAAAATTTGGTGGTTTTTGCCACTTATATATCGGACAGGAAGCAATAGCAGTCGGTACTGCAAGTGCTTGTCGTAAGGACGATAAACACATGACGGCATACCGTGATCATGCTCATCCAATAGCCTTTGGAACTGACCCAAGAATTCTGATGGCAGAATTATTTGGAAGAATTACCGGGTGTTCTAAAGGAAAAGGAGGGTCAATGCACTTTTTTGACAAGAACGTTAACTTCATGGGAGGACATGGAATTGTTGGTGCACAGATCGGAATGGGAGCAGGAGTTGGATTTGCTGAAAAATACAATGGAACAGATAATGTAGCTTTTGTATCAATGGGTGATGGCGCCGTGCGTCAGGGAATGTTGCATGAAACTTTTAATATGGCTATGAATTGGAAATTACCGGTTGTATTCATTATTGAAAATAACAATTATGCAATGGGTACCTCAGTTGAACGTACTACGAATGTTACAGACCTTACGAAGATCGGTCTCTCATACGAGATGCCATCCAGAGCTGTAAAT
Source organism: uncultured Bacteroidota bacterium (assembly GCA_937899625.1). Classification (GTDB taxonomy): domain Bacteria; phylum Bacteroidota; class Bacteroidia; order Flavobacteriales_D; family Crocinitomicaceae; genus M0103. The sequence goes on along the minus strand of CALCCB010000106.1, from coordinate 19,899 downwards.
GGTATGCGTCCGGAAGATGTTCATGATGCAATTGAAGAAGCAGCTGATAGAGCTCGAAGAGGCGATGGGCCAACATTATTGGACATTAGAACTTATCGTTACAAAGGACATTCGATGTCTGACCCTCAGAAATACAGATCCAAAGATGAAGTGAATGAATGGATCGAAAAAGATCCGATCACTCATTGCTTGGAAATGATTCAGAAAAATAATTGGATGACTGAAAAGGAGATCGAAGAGATGAATGAGTGGGTGAAGAATGAAGTAGAAGAATCAATTGTTTTTGCTGAGAATTCTCCATATCCAGAAGCGGAAGAACTTTACAAAGATGTTTATGTACAGGAAGATTACCCGTACATCATAGAATATTAATTGATAGATATTACAGTTAACAATGGCTGAAGTAATTTACATGCCCAAACTGAGCGACACAATGACTGAAGGTGTTGTTGCAGAATGGACGAAGAAGATTGGTGATAAAGTAAGTTCAGGAGAAGTACTTGCTGAAATTGAAACTGATAAGGCAACGATGGAATTCGAATCTTTTTATGATGGAGTTCTATTGTATATAGGAGTAGAGAAAGGAAAAGCTGCGCCAGTAAATTCTGTTTTAGCCATTATTGGTAAAGAGGGAGAAGATATAAGTGCACTGATCAGTTCAGCTCCTGCAGCTGAAACTAAAGTAGAACCAACTCCTAAACAAGAAGAAAAAACGGTTACTCCTGAGCCGGCACCTGCAGAAACAAAGGTTGCTGCTGGTACAACTGCTGCGGCACCGGTGGCTGCACCAGCCCCAGTAGCTCAAAATAACGGAAGAGTATTTGCAAGTCCACTTGCGAAAAAACTTGCTGAAGAAAAAGGTATTGACATTCATGCTGTAGCTGGAACAGGTGAAGGCGGAAGAATTGTCAAAAGAGATGTAGATCATTTTGTTCCTTATACTCCTGCTTCTGGAGCTTCTGCCATGATTCCTTCAGTTCCTGCTGGAACAGAATCTTTTGTAGATGAACCTGTTTCTCAAATGAGAAAGACCATTGCAAGAAGATTGGCGGAAAGCAAGTTTACTGCACCACATTTTTATTTGACTCTTGACATTGACATGGACGCTGCAATAGAAGCAAGAAAGTCAATTAATTCCAATGGAGTTAAGATCTCATTTAATGACTTTGTGGTTAAGGCTGTGGCTCTCTCTTTGAAAAAGCACCCTGCGATCAATAGTTCTTGGTATGGTGATTATATCAGAAGAAATCATCATGTACACGTTGGTGTAGCTGTAGCGGTAGATGAAGGGCTTTTAGTTCCTGTAATTCGATTCGCGGATTCAAAAGGGTTGTCTACAATTTCAGAAGAAGTTAGAGAATACGCCAAGAAGGCCAAGGATAAGAAACTTCAACCATCGGATTGGGAAGGTAATACATTCACAATTTCAAATCTTGGAATGTTTGGTATAGAAGAGTTTACAGCTATTGTAAACCCACCTGATAGCTGTATTCTTGCTGTAGGAGGTATTAAAGAAGTTCCTGTTGTAAAGAATGGACAAGTTGTACCGGGAAATGTGATGAAAGTGACTCTTTCTTGTGATCACAGAGTGGTTGATGGTGCATCTGGTGCATCATTTTTACAGACCTTCAAAAATTTCATGGAGAATCCTGTGAACATGTTGTTATAATTTAGTAGGTTAGCAATTCTTAAACTATTGCTTACTTATGATTATAGCTCGTTCTATTAGAATGTTGTGCTTTGTTGCGCTTCTGTTCTCTGTTGAAAACGCAGTTTTTTCTCAATCCATTGTCAGAGTAAAAGTCGTCTCAGTTCAAACATTGAATAATGCTGATTGTGATGCGGATATTCTATTTATTACTAACAATTCTGACTTTGTCTGGGAATTTACTGCGACTGATAACACCTTAGGGTATACCAACAATAACCCGGCTTTATTTGGTGTATTCGATTTTAATTATGCCAATTTCAATGGAAATAATGGCCCGTACACCATTGCAACCCCAAATGGCGGGTTTTCCCCTTCCAATGGCCTTTTCTTTGATCATCAGTATATCTGTCCTTCAGATGTACCGACAGTGGTCAATTTAGCTTGGGAAGCTTATGAGAATGATGATGCTGGGAACTATGATATTCTTGGTCTAACTGATGGTGAGACCGGAATACAAAATGTTGCAATGCCCGTTCCCGGAGCCCCTGGAACACTGAATTACTCGTTCAGCGCAAGTGGCTCAGGAGGAGGATGTAATCAAACATATGTCATCAATCTACAAGTTGAACGGGTTGATTTTGCAACTTCTGTCATCATCTTGGCTGATGATATATGTGATGCTAATCTTATCAATATCAATACGACATACCAAACAGCCATTTGCGCAAGTAACACGCTTGAAACAAATGAGCCGAGAGGTGGGGATGTAGCCACTAATAATTCATCAGCATGGTTCAAGTTTGTGGCACCTGCAAGTGGATCGGTAGAGGTTACTACAGATCTTGGCGGCACAGAGATCGGAACTTACATAGAAATTTATCATGCAGCTGATGGTGGGAACTGTGGTACAGGAATCCAACCAATAACAGGTGTGCTGATTAAGGATAAATTCGATTATTTGTCTCATATTCAATTTTCCGACGGTATAGATCTTTTGGGATTAGATCCTGAAGCACAAATCTCTCTGAACGCATGTGACCCACTGCCTCTCATAAGTTATCAAAAGTTAATTGCAGGAGAAACTTATTATGTACAACTTACGGGAGATGATCCTAACGATGCAGGTATTGTTGAAGTTCGTGTAAATGATTTAGGTGGAGGTCCTGCCGCAGATGCTGAAGATATCCCTTGTCTGTCCTCTTCAGTTCCATATGGTTTAGCACCAGTTTCCAATCAGACGGGTAACCCTCCATCAGTAACGATTGATTTTGGTTGTGCATACGATGGAGGTGATGATTTTGCAGAAACAGGGGCTGCACACACAAACAATAACCCAAATAACTATCACGCATATGATTACGATCATGTTGCTGAGAACAATGGAACTGTTAACGAAAGTGTATGGTTCAACTTCGTTGCTCCTAATAACGGTCGTATGGTGATTGAAACGGATTATGACGATGTTATCTATGGTGAGAACAATGCCTTGTTTGCATATGACGTTCGTTTTTCTCCTGGAATTCCTTCTGATTACTCTTGCGCCAATCTTGAATTCATGGATGCGGATGATGGAGGAGCAAATAACTTCTTAGGTGGTGATCCAAGTGCTGTGATTGCTGCTCGATGTCTGGAGCCAGGTTATAAATATTTTGGAATGATGGATCCATCGGATGCTTTGACTCCATTGAGCTCACAGGAGATCAGTTCGTGGATCTACGATCCATCAGTTTCAGACCCATCATTAAATCCTCCTGGAAATGACATTCTTTGTCTTGCATTTACTGATCCCTTATATGAAATTCCTGTTACTCCTGCTGGGACTAATCCAAATTTCCAGGCAGTTGCCGGAACAAACGTCCTTGCTTGTAGAGAATACCTTGCGGGTGAACCTGCATCTGCTGCTTTATCAGGAGACAGAGCCGATCAAACGGTATGGCATTACTTCGTTGCGCCTCCATCTGGAGCAATTGAAATGAACCTAAGAGCATATATAGGGTTAGATACACTGAGATATGCGATCTACACATTTTTAAATGGGACAGATTGTTACGGAGGTCTTCAACCAGCAACCTTTACAGAAGACGGAACAAGAAATACTCCACTTATCACTCCAATGCTTCAGGGTTCTGCTGGATTTGAAGGTACTCAGGAGTCAATTTGCTGCCTTACGCCTGGAGCGCTATATGCGGTTCAATTAGACGGAGGTTCACCTGGAGATGAAGGACAGTATATAATCGAATACATTAGAGAAGTGGAGAGTGATGCAGGTGATATTGAACTGGAACTGATCGCTGCAGCAGAAACGATTACAGTTACCAGTGGAGATACGGCGTTTGTATGCTGGGGGGAGACCGTGGATCCTAACATCATGTTGAATGGAATAGGAGAGTCTACAATGAGCATTCCTTCATGTTTGACTCTTGGATACGTAATTCATCAGACCAATCCGGTTCCGGATCCTGTTTCTGGAAGTGGTTTCATGTTTATTGATTCACTTCAATCTGACAATGGTGTATTCTTAAATGATACAGATGGGTCAGGAACATTTGGAAATCCTTTGTTCAATCAGATCTATTATGTTTCTCCAATGGCCGATGAGCCCGCAAACTGGGGAGATCTTACATGTAATTCATCAACCGTTGAAAATGGAGTTCCAATCGTGTTCTTACAACCTGTAGTTCCTGTCTCCAATTACAACAATGCGCTCTGTGAAATTACATTTACAGCAAATGGTGGATTAGCAACCTTCTATGGGTCTAACTTCTCTTACACAATTGCAGATGGTTCAATGAATCTTGTAGAAACCGGAGTGTTTAGTGCAGGAGTAAATGTTGTGTTTGCAGTGCCTTCTGCAGATGTGTTCACGATCTCGGTGAATGACGGTGCTTGTCCTTATGTCTTCACTGTTGATGCAACGGCTTGTTCAAATCCTTGTATCGTTGCACCGAACTTGAACTTCGTGAATGCATCAATATGTAATGGACAATCTATTTTCTTGGAAGGTGCGAATCAGACGACGGCAGGACTATATACAGATGTATTCATTGGAGCAAACGGATGTGATAGTACGGTGTACACGACGTTAACAGTAATTGAACCATCCTTCTTTGCACAAGAATTCACGATTTGTGAGGGTGCTTCGATCTCAGTAGGTACTAATGTTTATAACACTTCTGGTATTTACACAGATGTTTTTGTGGCCACGAATGGATGTGACAGTACTGTTACCACGGCTTTATTTGTAACATCGACACTAACGTCAAATACGAGTGCTACAATTTGTGAAGGTGATAGTTACTCATTCGGATCAAGTACATATAATACTTCAGGAACATACCTAGACAATTTAATATCTGTCGATGGGTGTGATTCAATTGCGACACTATTCTTAACAGTTCTCCCTGTTGAGAATGGATCCTTTGCCATGACGATCTGTGCCGGTCAGACATATTCATTCGATGGAAATACTCTTTCTGCCTCAGGAACTTATCAGCAAACTGTTACTGCAGCGAATGGTTGTGATTCGATTGTAACACTCTATTTAACTGTATTGCCAGAATTGACAGGGTCTACATCTGCAACCATATGTAGTGGTCAGACTTATTCGTTCAATGGGCAAACGTTAAGTAGTGCAGGTACATATACTGCGAATCTGACCAATGCGAATGGTTGTGACTCTACGGTTACATTGTATTTATTTGTCGATGATGCCGTAGAAACGTTCCAGGAAGTTACGATAGGTCTCGGAGACACTTATATATTCGGGACTCAGACTTTATCTGTTCCTGGTAACTACACGGAAGTCTTTACTACATCAGCTGGTTGTGATTCTATAGTCTACTTGACTTTAAATGTTTCCGACTTCCTGATCTCGAACATGGTTACTCCAAATGATGATGGGCAGAATGATACTTGGAAAATATCTAACTTAAGTATCATCAGTGGATGTGATGTAATGATCTATAACAGATGGGGTCAACCAGTGTATTCGACCAGTGATTATCAGAATGATTGGAATGGTACTAAGGACGGGGAACCGCTACCTGACGGGGTATATTACTATTCGATCAAATGTTCGGATACTGAGTACACCGGAGAAATTAATTTATTCAGATTTAAAAAATAAGCGCCATGAGAATACAGATGAAATATATATTGTGTAGCGCTATCGTAGGATTATTGACGCATATCTCTGCGCAACAGACACCTCAAAGTAATCTATATAATTACAATAGATTTTCCTTTAACCCAGCATATGCAGGAGTGAATGGTTGTACCGAGGTTTATTTTTCACATCTCAATCAGTGGGTGAGAGTGTCAGGTGCGCCAACAACTAGTTTTCTTAGTGCAAATACTGCATTTAAAAATGTATGGGGAGCTGGAGGAAGTGTGTTGATCGATAAGCTTGGAATGCTTCAGCAAGTGGCTGCTTCAGGTTCTCTTTCATATGGTTTGCCTTTACCAGAACCCCATCGACTTAGGATTGGATTAACGGCTGGTTACTATCAGTTCAGAGTGAATCCTGAAGGAGCTGTTGTACTCGATGGTGCAGATGTGATTGTGAATGGAGGTACTCAATCTTCATCCATTATTAATTCAGAATTAGGAATTATGTATCAATTTAAAGGATTGGAAGTCTCAGCCTCTTCAAAGCAGGTTTTGCAATCTTTTTCCAATTTTGGGTACACCGGACTCGACGGATACGGATTGAGAAGGCATTTGATTGGTTATTTGGCCTACACACAACGAATCAATGATAAATTCTCGATTAAGCCATCTTTAATGTACAAGGGTATCGATAATGTTGGTCAATTGGATGTCAATGCAGACGTGAACTACAAGAATTTATTTCAGTTTGGTTTAGGTTATAGAACTGGTGTCGGGGTAATTGGTAGAGCAGGATTGAATATAAGAGACCTTTTCTTCCTTGGTTATGCGTATGAAATCCCGATGAAGAATATCGCATCTTACGGTGCAGGTTCACATGAGGTTATTTTAGGATTAAAACTTTGCAGAAAGCCAAAAGATGATCCTCGAGACACAATGAGTATGGTAAATGTTACTCCTCAGATAGATACTGTCGTTCAGATTCAGTATGTGACAGATACTCTTGTGGTAGAAAAGATCGATACTATTTTCATAGAAAGAGGAGAGCCGGTACAAAGGATTAGTGATGCTGAAGCAGAAAGAGTTCTTGATCTTACTTCCAGAAGGCTAGAGTTTGAACATGATAAGGCAATCATCTTGAGAAAATCTTATGGTGAGCTTGAATCATTGACAAATTTGCTCTTGATCAGAAAAGATCTGAAGATCAAATTAGATGGACATACTGATGATAATGGTAGTGAAGAATATAACATGGAACTATCTAAGAATCGTGTTCAGGCGGTTAAAGACTTTTTAGTGTCGAATGGTGTTGCGCCTGAACGAATTGAGACCTATTATTTCGGAGAATCTAAGCCTATAACAGACAATTCAACGAGAGAAGGAAGGGCTCAGAACCGAAGGGTTGAAATGCACTTTATAAAATAGTAGAAAAGGGAGATTTGATCTCCCTTTTTTATTAAAGGAATAATGGTGGTTTTCTGAACTCAATTTTCGCATCCTGAAAGATGCTTGATGTATTGCGAATACTGAACAAGAAACTCTTATTTCCTCCAATAGGTGTCCAGTTGAAAGAAAGGGCCCAGCAATGAAGGTTTCTGGATAAGGCAATTCTAGTGTTGGTGACTTTGAATTCCTGAAGATCCAAATTAGTTATCGTGGAGGCTTTCCAGCGCTTTGTAAAGCTTACATCTCCGTTAAACACAAGAGTCTGTGTCAAATAGAGGTTATCTGGAGTTAGATCTGTTTTTGCAGTATTTTGAACGATCGAGAAAACATGAGAAAGGTTGATCTTCCATGGAATATCATAATCGATCAAGTATTCAGGATGTAGGGCATAGTAATTCATATCGCTATTCCAGTTATCCTGAACAATGTTCTGATTATTTGAGATCTCCTGTTTTCCTTTTTGAGAAGTCAAAGTAATTGTTGAAGTAAGGTCGGTTCTTAAAAATCTACCTAAGCGTCCTTGAGATAGGGCATATGGTGAGAGAGTTGTGCCCGTTTCACTATCCCACGAATAAGGGCTAAAAGTTGAAGTTCCAACGAAATTAAACCATGATATTGGATTGATTCTTAGGTTAATGGATATATCTGAAAGGTTCATTGAATCTTTGGTGAGATCATATGACCCTGTGAACGAAAGCGCGTCAATGATTCGAACCTTTTTCACCTGATCCAATGTGTCTTTTTTTGAAGGATTTTTAAGTTCGAATGTGTTGTTAATTCCAAATGTTATTCTGGAAACATTTCTCGGAACTGAAGAGCCTGCATAAAGGCTTCTTTCAAATGGAGAATATGTAATTGATGCTTGATCAACTCCTACGTCCTCTGTGATCAACTCATTGAGCTGAGGTACATAATTGAATCCAACTGATGGTGTGATCAGATGACGCATGATTACCTTGTTCTTTCCGGCAAAACGATAATAATTGTAAAGAATACTGGTTAGTTGCATTGAAAAATTCAACTCGTTCATCATCCCGCTTTTCTGAATAGTATCCGTCAAAGTAGTGTTGTTTAAGGTATCATAAGACTTATCAACCTGCTGAAAATTGATCTTGTTTCCGTAGGCCAGTGAAGGGGTGTACTTAATTGCTCCTTTGAATAAGGACCCTGTCGTCTGAACGGTTAATTGTTGGTTAATACCATTTTGAAATTGATTGCTTATTGTTGCAAAGTCTCCGTTCTGAAGTAAATCGCTATTGAAAGTCGATCTGTTTTGGCCGTCTAAACGATAAGTAACTCCAATTCTGGAAAATGTTTGTTTCCAGGGTTCGAAGCCCTTGATCAACTTCTTAAAAGGAAATACACGGTTCACATTCACGTTGAATTCAGGACTCACCAATGACATGTTATTAGTGATAGAGTTTTGACGCACTGATAGCTTTAATCCCGTTGTAATAGGCTTTCCCGGAAATATTCTTCCAATCGAAATATCAGAATTAAAACTGTTATTGAAGTAATCAGGGTTTAATGGATCAAGATTGTTTTTACTCTGGTTGTCTGAAATGAAATTTACATTTGCTCCAAAGTTCCAATAAGGATTGGATTTTGGCTCTTTTGTGTGTTTCCAGAATACTGAAACTTTGTTGTTCCTCGCATCGGAAGGGAATCCAAGTCTAAATTGCTGAAAGCCGATGTCCAGATTACCTCTGTATCCATAACGTTTTGCATAATCAAGATCATTTCTGATTCCCCAGCTTCCTCGAGAGTATAGATTGATGTATGCACTCGTTTGTAGATGATCATTGATGGGGATGTAATATCCAAGATTCTGAAATCCAAATCCATAAGAGGAAAGGGGAACCAATTCAGGGAATAAAAGTCCATGAGTTCTCTCTTTCTGCTGTGGGATGACTGAAAAAGGCAAGCCAAGTGGAGTAGGGATTCCTGCAACATAAAGATTCATGGGGCCTGTTACAATTCGTTCTTCAGGAATTAGAATCGCTTTAGATAATTGAAAATGGTAATGGGGTTCTTCCAGATCACACGTTGTGAATCTTCCATTTTTAAAATGGATCTCTTCATTTGGGTGTCTTTTTGCAATGCCCATATAGATGAAAGATTCATCTTGTTTAATGGTTAATTCCTCGATGTAACCTTTCTCCGTGTCAAAATTATAACGGATAGTACTTGCAGTAATAGGTTCTGAACCATCACTGAATGATGGAAGTTCAACTTTATTGCTGTCTTCGTCAAGGCGATAACTTGCTAATACTTCGTTCTTTTTTAAATCGATCAGAATGTATCCAGCTGTCATCTGAACTTGGCCGTCATCAACTTTTGCTTCACCAAAAAGATGGATCTTTTCATTTTTCAAATCTGTGTAAAGCGAGTCTCTTGCAGAATACTTAATGATTTCAGAAAAACTATCATCGTCCAAACGAAGCGTGTCTTTGAAATTCTCTTGAGCGAAAGCAGAATAAAGAGAGCACTTTATTAACAATCCAAAGAAGATAACTCTATATATGGAATACTTTTTGAACAACCGTCCTCAATTAAATTTGTATTGCAAGATTTTTCTTGTGAGCACAAAACTATTAAATATGTCACTTACAGGGATAAAATCAAGGACTAATAACAGAATCGTTCTGTTTTTATTGTGCCTGTTCTTTGCTGAAGGCTATAGTTTGCAAGCTCAAAACACGGATTTACCTTCAATTAAAACAGTTGTGATCGATGCAGGTCATGGAGGAAAAGATCCGGGGTGTCATGGTGCCTCTGCCCATGAAAAACATGTATGCCTGAGTATGGCTTTGAAACTAGGGGATATGATCAAAAAGAAATTCCCTGACATTAAGGTGGTGTATACTCGAGATACCGATGTTTTTGTAGAGCTCGATGAACGTGCGAAAATTGCTAACAAAGCGAATGCAGATCTTTTTATTTGCATTCACGCCAATTCAGCAAGTCCAAGTGCTTATGGCACGGAAACCTATGTTTTAGGTTTACACAGAACTGAATCTCAACAAAAGGTGGCTGAAAGAGAGAATGCAACAATTTATCTGGAAGACGATAAAGGAGCTAAATACAAAGATTTTGACATGTCTCCAGATGCAATCATTGCGAGGCAACTTCAATTGTCAGTATTCCTTGATCAATCGATCAATTTTGCAGATAAATTGCAAAAGGAATTTAAAACCCTTGGCCGTTACGATCGAGGAGTGAAGCAGGCGGGATTTCTAGTGCTATACAAAACGACAATGCCCAGTGTATTGATAGAAACCGGGTTTTTAACGAATCCACAAGAGGAGAAGTTTCTTGCCGATACGACAGGTCAAATAAAAATGGCAAAGGCCATGTTTACGGCATTTGAAAAGTATAAAAATGAATTGGAAGGGGTTGATAGTCAGGTAAAAACGGAAGTCCCACCTACAATTGAAGTTTCAGCAGAAGATCCGAATAAAGATCAGGTGGTTTTCAGGGTTCAAATTGAAACTTCCAGTTCAAAAATTTCGCTAACGGCACCTAAATTCAATGGATTAAAGATCTATGAATACACCCAGGATAATCTTTACAAATACACATCAGGTGAGTTTGTGAATGATTTTGACTCAGCGAATAAGTATAAAAATGAAATGAGGGAGAAAGGTTATGAACATGCATTTGTTGTTGCCTTTGTGAACGGGGAGCGGATTAATTTGGAAAAAGCTATTAAATTAGCGAAAAAATAAAGTTTTGAAGATCTCAAAGGAACTAAAAGCCGGAGTTATAGCAGTTACAGCTATCGCGTTATTCGTAACCGGAATCAATTTTCTTAAGGGTAGTAGTTTTTTCGGTGGGGATGATAATTACTTCGCGTATTTCCCGAATTCCGGTCAACTTGCCGTTGCCAGTAACGTTACGCTGAATGGAGTGATCGTTGGAAAAGTTGTTGGTGTAGATTATGAACCGAATGGTGAATCAGGGAAACAGGTTAAAGTTTCTTTCAATATTCAAAACAGTGATGTGAAATTACCAGTCGGAACAATGGTAGAAATTGGGTCTTTGGATCTTTTTAATAAAAGTCTTCAAATTCAAATGCCCACAGATCTATCCAAAGGATATCACAATGCCGGAGATGAAATCCCTGGTACTATTGCAGAAGATATGGTTTCTCAGGTGAAATCCTATGCTGATCCGATTGTACAGAAAGTTCAGGGGATGATGAGTTCCGTAGATAAAATGATCAACTCATTAACTGCTTTCTGGGACACTACAGCTACTTCAGAAATTGAAAAAAGTATGAAGGAGGTCAAGATAGCCATCAACCGATTTGGCAATGTGGCTGAGCAGGTAGAATTACTTGTTTTGGAGGAAAAGGCTAAGTTCGGAAAGATCATGTCCAATGTAGAGAGCATCACCGCCAATCTTAAGAAAAGTAATGATGAAGTAGCTGCCATAATAGGCAATACCAGAAAAGTGTCTGATGATCTCGTAACGGCAGATTTTAAAGGTGTTATTAATAATGCTGGATCAACTCTGAAATCTTTAAACTCACTTCTTGATCAGGCTCAAAACGGACAGGGTACTCTCGGTAAGCTTTTAGGGGATGAACAATTGTATCAACAACTTGTTAATACCAATCAAGAGCTGCAGAATCTCGTAAACGACCTTCAATTGCATCCTGAACGATATATTCATTTCTCTGTTTTGGGAGCAAAAACAAAAGGAGTTCCTTTAACGGGTAAAGAAGAAAAGAAGCTTCGTAATTTGTTAGATTCTATTCCAAATTAATTATGATCTCAATCATTTTATTTGCTCTATTGCTCATCGGAGGGATAGGTTTGTTCTCTTTTAATGTCTTAAAAGTTCGAAACAACATTCTTTTAGGAAGATCCACTGAGCGTTCAGATAATAGCTCAGAAAGATGGAAAACGATGCTTCTTGTCGCTTTTGGTCAACAGAAAATGTTTTCAAGACCACTTCCGGCGTTATTGCATTTAGCAATCTACGCTGCGTTTGTGATCACTCAAATAGAATTGATCGAGATCTTTATTGACGGATTAACAGGATCTCATAGAATTTTTCATGAAGCGCTTGGAGGATTTTACACTTTTGTAATCTCGTTTATAGAGATTCTTTCTTTACTTGCACTTATAGCCACAGTTGCATTTCTTGCCAGAAGAAATATGTTGAAACTGCCTCGTCTGAACATGAAGGAACTTGCAGGCTGGCCGAAGCAAGACGCTAATTTGATCTTGATCATGGAAATAGTCCTGGTGTGTTGCATCTTTACTATGAATGGTGCTGATGAAGCATGGTTGAATCTTGCAGAGAATGGTTCAAAGAGCTATGGTTTCGCTATTTCATCATTAATTGGACCAGCCATATTCGGTGGAATGGATGCTCATTCGCTTCATTTACTGGAACAGATAGGCTGGTGGGGGCATATCATTATGGTCTTTGCCTTTTTGAATTACCTGCCGTATTCAAAGCATTTTCACATTCTATTGGCCTTCCCTAATACGTATTATTCAAACCTAGAGCCAAAAGGTAAGTTCACAAATATGGAATCTGTGACGAATGAGGTTAAGTTAATGCTTGATCCGACTGCAGATCCTTTTGCTGTGCCTGCTGATGGAGGAGGTGAACAAATGCGTTTTGGAGCTAAGGACGTTACCGATCTTACTTGGAAAAATCTTTTGGATGCATATACCTGTACGGAATGTGGTAGATGTACTTCGTCTTGTCCGGCTAATATAACTGGAAAGAAACTTTCTCCTAGAAAGATCATGATGGACACTAGAGATCGTTTGACAGAAGTAGGGGATAACATCAGAAAACACGGAAAGGACTATTCAGATGGCAAGAGTCTATTAGGGGATTACATTTCTGAAGAAGAGATTTGGGCATGTACATCTTGTAATGCTTGTGTTCAGGAATGCCCGGTAAACATTGATCCTCTTTCGATCATTGTGGATCTAAGAAGGTTCCTTGTTATGGAGGAGTCAAAAATGCCAACTGAACTTACGGGTATGCTGACGAACATTGAAAACAATGGAGCTCCATGGCAATTCTCTCCAAACGATCGATTAAACTGGGCAAATGAAGACTGATAACGGAAAAGATTTAATTGAGCTGGTCGAAAACGGGAAGCATTTGTCTCCTGTTTTACCTGATCACATTAAGAATTATTTGATCGATATTGACGGTACTGTTTGTGATGATATTCCAAATGAAGAGCCGGAAAGAATGAGCACAGCAGCTTTATTTCCGGATGCATTAGATACGATCAACAAATGGTACGAAGAAGGTCATGTCATTACCTTTTTTACCTCAAGAGTAGAAGAACATCGTGAGGTTACCGAAAAATGGTTGAACGAAAACGGATTCAGATATCATGGACTTCTAATGGGGAAACCAAGAGGAGGTAATTATCATTGGATCGATAATCATATCGTTCGCGCCACCAGATACGACGGAAAGTTCACAGATCTGGTAGAAAAACAAGTTAGTATTCAAGTATTTGAACAATAATATGAGTATGCAAGTACCTACAATGGCAGAAATGATGGCAAAAGGAGAGACTCCTGATGTCTTATTTTGGGTTGGATGCGCTGGAAGCTTTGATGATCGCGCGAAAAAGATCACAAAGGCTGTCGTTAAAATTCTCAATCATTGTAATGTAAGTTTTGCTGTTCTTGGAACTGAGGAAAGCTGTACAGGTGATCCTGCCAAAAGAGCAGGGAATGAATTTACATTTCAGATGCAAGCAATGATGAATATCCAGGTATTAAATGGATATGAAGTGAAAAAAATCGTTACTGCATGTCCTCATTGCTTTAATACGCTTAAAAATGAATATCCTGAATTGGGTGGCGAATATGAAGTTATTCATCATACACAATTGATTCAAGACCTGATCAACACAGGAAAGCTTGCACTTAAGGACGGTGGAGTATTCAAAGGGAAAAAGATCACTTTTCATGATCCTTGCTACCTTGGTAGAGCAAACAATGTATTTGATGCTCCTCGTGAGTTGATTGAGAAACTGGATGCTGAGCTAGTAGAAATGAAGCGCTGTAAGACAAAAGGACTTTGTTGCGGGGCAGGGGGAGCTCAAATGTTTAAAGAAGCAGAAAAGGGGAATAAAGAAGTTAATATCGAGAGAACGGAAGATGCATTAGAGACCAAGGCTTCTATCATTGCTACCGGTTGCCCTTTTTGTAACACTATGATGACTGATGGTGTAAAGAATTTTGAAAAGGAGTCTGAGATCAAAGTACTTGACGTTGCCGAATTAATCGCAAATGCAGCTGAACTTTAATTCTTTATTTTCGGGTCTATCAGATACTTCCAGGGTGTGGATATACACTATGGAAAGAAGGTCGGACTCGACAGAAGAGAATTATTTGCGTGAACAACTCAAATCTTTTATTAGCCAGTGGGCTGCCCATGGAAAAGAATTGGCTGCTGACGCTGATGTTATCAATGGAACTTTTATTGTGATTTCAGCGGATGAATCAAAAGTTTCCGCATCTGGTTGTTCCATTGACACCCAAGTCCATTTCCTTAAAAACTTATCCAAAGAACTAGGGATAGATTTCTTCAATAGACTAGTTTTCTATAAAATAAATGGCAATGATCTTCAAAAAACAGATCTATCGTCACTTGCTAATATGCCGGATGAATTATTCTTTGACCCAATGGTTGGTTCTTTGGGGGAATTAAGAAAAGAATGGGTCAAGCCTTTTTCAAAAAGTCAACTGCATCAAATGGTCAGAGCCTGATCATTTTTCTTCTTTTTACTTTTATCCTTTTGTTTAGGTTTTGGAGTTATTCTGGTTCCAAATGCTAATCGAATCGAGTAATAAGTTTGTCGGATCTTAAGGTCTGTGAATCGGAGCGATTTATTGTCAAAATCTGTGATCAGCATCAAGAATGTGTTATCCACATTGTAACCTCCCATTAATCGGATATCATAACGTGGTGCAATACCGGAAATTCCTTTAGGTATAGAATTGATCTTGTACTGTTTAAACTGTAATGCCAGCCCTGCACCAACATTACCTCCAAACTGCCAATCTCCTTTGCGATCGACATAAGCTATGCCTGGCACAACCCCAAGATCAAGACCAAAATATTGATCTGATGACGTTTTATGATCTGTTAAAGCTAAACTACTGGGTACCACAACAAAATCAGCGTCCTGATTCTCAATATTGAATGCCGAAAAAATACTTCTGATATACCAGGTCTGGACCTTAGAGCGGTAATTCCCTGTTCGACCTCTTAAAGCACTCATTTTAAAGTCGGGATTATTAAAGTACCATGCATTGATCGATAACATAGAAGAAACTTGATCCCTCCTTACATCATTCGGATTCAATTCATTAAGCGTGTCATTCCAATGAAACGCATCAACTATAGAATATCCTCTCAAATGTTTGATATCAATATCATAAAACACCTTTTTAATAGTGAAATCCACGTTGAGATTGAACTGATCTGTTCTACCGTATCTGCTTGGTGATTTAAGATATCCGGGGAGGGAGACTGCTAAACGTAAGGAAAACCACTTATAGCTCATTCCGAAGCCAAGAACAGTTCTTATGTTGTTCCTATATTTCAACTTGGAAATAGAGTCATTGAACGGATATCTTATGGAAAACGGGGCAGAGGCATACCCCAGGTCTCCAAACCAAACGATCTTCTCTTTGAAACTTCTATACGGCAACGTATCTATTGAATTGTCCTGACCAGCAACAAAGAAACTTGTCAATACAAACAGATATATTACCGAAATCCTGATCATTTGGTGATACCTTCCAAGCTTAAGATGAAGGCAAATACTTTTGCTACTTCCATGCGCTCATTTGACCTACCGGAACCACCACCATGACCAGCATCCATGTTGCAGTCGAAGATCAGAGCGTTTTCGTTTGTTCTGTATTCTCTCAACTTGGCTACATATTTCATTGGTTCCCAATATTGAACTTGTGAATCATGGTATCCAGTTGTGACGTAAATATTTGGGTAATCCATCCTTCTTATGTTGTCATATGGAGAATATTTCAACATGTAATAATAGTATTCAGGGTCATTTGGATTTCCCCATTCTTCATACTCTCCGACAGTTAAAGGGATGGATTCGTCCAACATGGTGGTTATAACATCTACAAAAGGAACTTGAGAGATCACACCTTTCCATAAGTATGGTGCCATATTCGTTACAGCACCCATTAATAATCCTCCGGCACTTCCACCTTGGGCATAGATCTTCTCAGGATCGCAATAACCTTGTATACCAAGGTATTCAGCAGAATTAATGAAATCAGTAAATGTATTGATCTTCTTTAAAAATTTCCCGTTTTCATACCAATGTTCCCCCATGTATTTACTTCCTCTTATATGAGCAACTGCATATACAAATCCTCTATCGATAAGGCTTATTCTTGTAGCTGAAAACACATCGGGAAGGGTATAACCATAAGACCCATATCCATACAACAAACAAGGAGCTTTTTTTACATCAATACCTTTTTTATAGATCAACGAAATCGGGATTTTGGAACCGTCATTTGCTGTTGCCCAGATACGTTTGGTTTCATAATTCTTAGGGGAGAAATTCGTATCTTTTAATTCTTTAGCATGCCAAAGCGTTGTTTCATTAGAGGGTAGATCAAGTACATATACACTGGATGGTTGCTTCAGAGAGTTATAAGAATAAAAAATACGGTCTGTATTGTATTCTTCATTGAATGTTAAACCAGTGTAGTAGGTTTCTTCCTCGAACTGAATAAAGGAAACATCACTCGTTTTTATATTCATGATCTTAATCTTGCGTAGACCATTATTTCTTTCCTCAGTGATCAGATAATTCTTCAGAACAAGAACATTCTCAATGAGTGTAGATTTATCATGTTTGATCACTTCTTGACATGATTTTAAATCAGTCGGCTTTTCTTTTGAGAACAACACCTTTCTGTTGTCGGCATTTTTATTTGAAAGAATATAGAATCCGTTTTCATGATGAGCAACCTCATATAGGTGCCCTTTTTCGCGTTGTAGAAAAACTTCCGGTTTTGCCTTCGGGTTATCTGCATCAAGTAACAACATTTCAGAAGTTGTTGAACTAAAGCAATAGATCATGATATACTTATCCGTAAGCGATTTGGATAAGTGAACGCCATATTTCTCGTCATCCTCTTGAAAAACAAGCTCATCCTTTTTGCTGTCAGTACCTAAGGTATGTCTGTACACCTGAAATTCTCTAAGTGTTTGTGGGTCCTTCTTAGTATAATAGAATGTTTTATTGTCATTTGCCCATAGCACCGTCCCATCAGTATCAGTTATTTTGTCCTTTAAAAATTTACCCGTTTTCAAGTTCTTTATCGTTATCGAGTACTTTCTCCTCCCGATAAAATCTTCGCTTAGTGCGAGTAGTTCATTATTTGGCGATGGTGACCAATCTGCGAGATCATAAAATGAATGTTTTTCAGCCCGTTCATTTTCATCTAGAAAAACCTCTGGCTTTCCGTCTTTTATCTGCATGATCTGAACATAATCTTTACCCTCAATGTTTCTGATCTGATAGGTCCTGCCATTTAGAATGAAGGGCGAACTTGATTCATTAGGATCGATCCTGTTTTCAAATTCATTTAAAAGGTTATCGATAAGTGGCTTATAAGGGGTGAAGTAAGCCTTCGCATAATCATTCTCTTTCGACAAATGCTCCAGTACTTCCTTTGAATCCCTGTTATTCATCCAGAAATAATTATCCGTTCTAACGTGGTTATGGATTTCCAGTGATTTCGGTATTTTATTAGCGATTGGTTCGTTGGTATTCATTTGAGCGTAATAAGTTGATGTGATTATTGCACAAGA
The DNA here is from genome assembly GCA_937899625.1 of uncultured Bacteroidota bacterium. GTDB lineage: Bacteria > Bacteroidota > Bacteroidia > Flavobacteriales_D > Crocinitomicaceae > M0103. Next base: position 1,832 of record CALCCB010000106.1, on the reverse strand, counting down.
CAAAACAACAGTCGATTTAATTTTTGATTTCATTTTAATGTTTTAGCACGATAAAAATATGAATAAGCGTTCTTATTTTATCAGGCTTGACCAAGGAATATCATTAATTTTGGAATATGAAAAAATTGTATAAGTATCTTTTAAATACAATTCCGCGGCCATGGCTGATCAGACTCAGTTATCCATTTAAAATGGTCGCTCCGCTTTTATACAAAGGAAACAAGGTTGAATGCCCGGTGTGTGAGCATTCTTTCTCTAAGTTTTTGTCTTATGGATCATATCAGGCACACAGGGAGAATGTGCTTTGCCCGTATGACCTGACATTAGAAAGACATCGTTTGATGTGGCTTTACCTAAGAGACCATTCAAATTTCTTCACAAAAGTAGGGCTTGAAGTTCTACATATTGCTCCGGAGCAATGTTTTCATAAAAAATTCAAGAATCAAAAGAATATCAAGTATCTAACAGGAGATTTGGAGTCACCAATTGCAGATATGCATTTCGATTTACACGATATTCCATTGGAAGACAATCGTTTTGACGTGATCTTTTGTAATCATGTAATGGAACATGTGGCTGACGCGAATAAATGCATGTCTGAACTCCATAGGGTCATGAAGCCTGGTGGGTGGGGAATTATGCAAGTTCCTCAGGATTTCAGCAGGGAATTATCTTTTGAAGATGCTTCAATTGTTAGTCCGGAAGACCGTGAGAAATATTATTGGCAAAAAGACCATGTCAGGCTTTTTGGTAAAGATTATCCTGAATGGCTTAAAAAAGCGGGGTTTGAAGTTGAATTGTTCGATAAGGAATCCAAGTATAACAAGGAATTGAGAGAACGTTATCGTCTTCAAGACGAAGAAATTTTGTACATTGTAAGAAAAAAATAAGAATGAGATTATTCGCCACGATTTTATTGTTTACGTCATTTGCCTACGGTCAGAAGGATGTTTTCCTATCTATCCACCCAAAGAACGCTGGAATTGACCTTCAAATGGTAACGGATATTCCGGATCTAACAGGGAATTATTACAATCTTGATCATTTCGATTATTACGTTTCGAATGTTACGATCGTTCATGATGGGGGACAAATTTTAAACTTGGAAGAAGATGTTTATTTATTTGAGCCGGAAAATTATACGAAGTATTTAGGGTATATGGATGTAAATACAATTGAAGAAATCCGTTTCGGTATTGGTGTTCCAGAAAACCTGAATACGATCAATGGAGCTGATGCGATTGATATATCGGCTTATCCTACAGGTCATCCACTAAGCTTTCAAGATCCAGCAATGCACTGGGGCTGGTCAGCAGGTTATATGTTCATGATTATTGGAGGTGATGCAGATTCAAATGGAGATGATATTCCTGACACTTATTTTGAAGTTCATTCACTTGGAAGTCAAAATTATGCGGATGTTGTTGTTCCAATTACTGCAACAACCAACAATGGAAATCAAATCGATATTCATCTAAACTGTAATGTTGACGTTTGGATGACGAATGTTACTCCAGCAACGGTTGGGATACTTCATGGAACAACTGGTGTAAATTCAATGGTGCTTAAAAATCCTGAGAATCACCCAGTATTTACTCAATCTGAAACAGCTTCAGTTTCTGAAATAAATACGACAGCAGGTAAGTCATGGTTTAACTCTTCAATGGAGTCGATGACGATCTACTGGGAGGGATATAAAGACCTAGCAAGAGTTGAGATGGTCGATATTAATGGCAGAGTAGTCAAGATCTCAAATCAGTCAAATGTTAAAGGAAGTGTTCTTTTTGAAGGGCTTGCTCCTGGTACATATCTAGTTAATTTTATTAATTCAG
>CALCCB010000105.1 GCA_937899625.1 uncultured Bacteroidota bacterium | reverse complement strand
ACCCTGATGTTTGATACCAGGGAGGATATTCTTCATGGGGTGCACAAGGAAACCAGGGGTTGCGGAAATGACTTTTGTAAAGATAAAAAGGAGATCATCCTGAAGATGCGCACAGCCGACCTTTGCCAGTCTTGTCTGAAGATCCTGGAGGTTCGGAAGATCTCACCACTGATGGTCAATCAACTGTTCCGGATCATGGATGGAATACGTGCCAGTATGACCTTCCGTAATCGAATGGTGTTGATGCAGCGTCCGAGTCGGATCGAAGTCCGAGACTATACCATGAGGATCTTCCTTACTGATCTTGGTGATTTGGAATTGAATTTCAATCCAAAGGAAAAGGCGATTTATTTGTTCTACCTCAATCATCCGGAAGGAGTTCACTTAACATCGCTGCAGGATTACAGAGAAGAAATTGCCAGCTACTATTCACGATTCACCACACAGTCTGAACCTCGTGAGATCGAAAGGTCTATTGACCGCCTGATCGACCCCTTGGATAATGACATCAACGTAGTTCTATCAAGAATAAGAAAGAAGCTTCGTGATGCTGTAGGCAATGAACTTTCGCATCATTACATGATCGATGGCCCGCATGGTGGGGATAAGCGAATCAGTCTGGACCGGGAGTTTGTGGGGTTTGAGTTTGGATAACGTCTTATTTATTAAACTTTGTTTTTATGGGGTGGGATACAAATTTTATTCATGAGAAATACGATGAGATGGTCGAGGCTAAAAAAGATCAGATCCATATACTGGCATATAAGATTGCCAAAGAAATTATAAGAGTATATGAAGAATCGGATGATGACGCTATGTTTTCCGTTGAAGAGGAAGTAGAGCATGCGTATGAAATCATTAGAAAAATGGAGAGATGATTCCTTTTTTAACCAATAGGTTAGGTTTAAATTAAACGTTCAAATAATAATCCAGCACTCTATCCAAAGAAAGTAGCACTATCAGAACATCTTCATTCGAATAATGAATACTCTTTGACTTGTCGCTATCATGCAGGAATGAATTCCCAAAATTGGTAACAGAATAAAAATAGCTTTTCAGCCAAGAGGATAGATTCTTTTTATACTCGAGTTCTTTCAATAGATCTGAAGCTCTGGGATTGTAACTGCCGTTTTGATAGTTCAGTAGGTCTTTCATAATCGCTTCTATTGATTTTCTTGAAGAAGCAGCAAGCTCGGTATTACGGATCGAGGGGTTCTCGAGATCTCGGATCAGTTCAGAAAGAGAAGCTTTCCCACCGTCCCTGATCTTTGACTTTGCTCGGATCACCTTTCCAATGATTCGGTCTAAAACACGTTCCATTTCCTTAGTTTGTCTTACCAGCTCAAGGTCTTGTTCGTTTCGGCCAAGGATCTTATTGATCTCATGATCGATCCTCTTAGCGACAAACTCATTTCGATGAACGAGATAGACTGTTCTCACACCGCTCAATTTTTCCATCATCTCTAGGGTATGCTTA